>NZ_JALQCK010000026.1:0-124855 GCF_030464835.1 Paraburkholderia sp. WS6 | reverse complement strand
GGCAACACTAATAGACCACTAACAATTCAAGGAAAGGCCAAAGCCCTAAGAACACTGACAATGCCGCCGCCAAAGGCAAAAAAAACCATGGTCCAACACCTTTAGCGATAATAGAACCCCACCCGCCGAAGGCAAAAACCCGCTGCGATGATCATCCGCCCCCACCTCCATTGGTTCCGCATGCTGCTTGCCTGGAGAGGCTCCGTCCTCCCGCAACTGCTGCCGAGGCTATTCCTGATTTTCTGCATCGCGATCGTCGCGGTAGCCGCCCACGACCACCTGCTGCCGGTCTCGCTCAATCTCAATACCACCGCCCCATTTTCCCTGATAGGCATAGCGTTGGCGGTCTTTCTAGGCTTCCGGAACAATGCCAGCTACGACCGCTGGTGGGAAGCCCGCAAGCTCTGGGGCCAGTTGCTGAACGAGTCCCGCTCGCTCACCCGCCAAGCCCTCACGCTGCAAAATAAACAGTTGCCGAAGGACGACATCAAGGAGTTCGTCGCCGCCCTCAGCGCCCTCCCCCATGCCCTGCGTCACCAGCTCCGCAATAGCGACCCGCGTGAAGATCTCGCAGCACGCCTGCCCAAAGCGCTTTTCGACCGCGTCATAGCGTCGCGCTACAAACCGGCAACACTGCTGCTGTTTCTCGGCGAATGGGTGCAGCGCCACGCACAAACAGGCGCGATCGATCCGATGGCGGTGCTCGCTTTCGATCGGAACCTGAATGGCCTGTCGGATGTGATCGGCGGTTGCGAGCGCATCGTGTCGACGCCGCTGGCCTTCGCTTACTCAGTGATGATTCACCGCACGGTGTATTTCTTCTGCGCGTCCTTGCCGTTCGGACTGGTCGACAGCATCGGCATCTTCACGCCGGTCTTCGCAGTGTTCGTCGCGTACACCTTCATGGCGCACGAAGCGATCGCCTCGCAGATCGAAGAGCCCTTCGGTACCGACGACAACGACCTCGCGCTCGAAACAATGTCGCTCGGTATCGAAGACGCCATGCGCGACCTGCTAGGGGAGCCGGCACTTGCGCGGCCCTCGTCGCAAGCCGAAGCCTACCTGGTCACGTAAGCCGCGAACACTCAGTCGTTGCCGACCGTCTCCGACAAGCGCTTGAGCGTCGCCACCCGCGCACCGATGATATCGATACGGCTGCCTTCGTCGATCACCGGCGTGGCGGCGTTGAGATACGCGGTCCAGGCCTTTTGGGCGCGCGCAAGCGTCGGACGCGAGCGCGTCGGCATCTTCGATTGCAAGCGGCGGTAATAGCGGTTCAGATCGAACATCGCGTGTTCGCATTGCGCGTCCGCGGTACAGGCGCGCGGAGGGCGCGGTGGGTCCCCGCCGCCGGCGCTGGTCCTGGCCAAGGCGCTGCGCAGCGCAAGCGCGCGGTCTCGCACCGGCTGTAATTGCATATCGGCTTCGGCCAGCACATACATCGAGCCATGCGTCGTCGCGAACACGGCCGCCAGCAACTGCTTCTCGACATCGCGCGAGGCCAGCCAGCTTGCCTGGCTCTTTTCCCATGGTTTGCGTTGCGCCGGCGGCAACTTCACCTGAAGCTGCTGCCACGCGCCGTCCAACGCGGCCTTCCAGCCGATTCGCGCGGTGTCCATGCACTGCACCTGCCCCGCCGTCGACGACATGTCACTGCGCGCAAGACAGGTGCGCATCGACGCGTCGATCGGGTCGGCAGCGGCGACTTCGGCATGCGCCTGAAGCGGCGCAATGCCGAGTGCGGCCACCGACAGCGCCGACGTCAGGGCCAGCGCGCCAAACGCGCGCCGCCTGCCATCAGCGCCCAGCAGGGACTTCACCACCCACATCGTCAGGCGCGCACGCAATCGACGAAGTATTCGATGCGCCCGTTGATGGTTTCGCCGACAAGCCCGTGGATATCCGTGTGGAAACCCGGGAAGCGCTCGTTGAACTCGCGCGCGAAACGCAGATAGTTGACGATGGTCTTGTTGAAGCGCTCGCCCGGAATCAGCAGCGGAATACCCGGCGGATACGGCGTCAACAGGATCGACGTGACACGGCCTTCCAGTTCGTCGATCGGTACCCGGTCGATCTCGCGGTGCGCGAGCTTGGCAAACGCATCCGACGGCTTCATTGCCGGTTCCATGCTCGACAGGTACATCTCGGTCGTCAGGCGCGCAATGTCGTTCGCGCGATACACGCTGTGGATCTGCTCGCACAGATCGCGCAGACCGACACGCTCGTACATCGGATGATGCGAGACGAATTCGGGCAGCACGCGCCACAGCGGCTGGTTGTTGTCGTAGTCGTCCTTGAACTGCTGCAACTCAGTCACCATCGAGTTCCAGCGGCCCTTGGTGATGCCGATCGTGAACATGATGAAGAACGAATACAAGCCGGTCTTTTCGACGATGATGCCGTGCTCGGCCAGATACTTCGTGACGATCGCAGCCGGAATGCCGGACTCGCCGAAGCCGCCGTCCATATCCAGACCTGGCGTGACGATGGTCGCCTTGATCGGGTCCAGCATGTTGAAACCTTCGGCGAGCGGGCCGAAACCGTGCCATGCGTCGTTCGGGCGCAGCATCCAGTCTTCGCGCGAGCCGATGCCTTCTTCCGCGAACGTCTCCGGGCCCCACACCTTGAAGAACCAGTCGTCGCCGTATTCGGCGTCGACCTTGCTCATCGCGCGGCGGAAATCCAAAGCTTCGGCAATCGACTCTTCAACCAGAGCCGTGCCGCCCGGCGCTTCCATCATGGCCGCCGCCACGTCGCACGAGGCGATGATCGCGTACTGCGGGCTGGTCGACGTGTGCATCAGATACGCTTCGTTGAAGCGATGCTTGTCGAAGCGGCTGTTCTTCGAATCCTGCACGACGATCTGCGAAGCCTGCGAAATACCGGCCAGCAGCTTGTGCGTGGAGTGCGTGGCGAACACCAGTGCGCCGATGCGCGGACGGCCGGCGCCGATCGCGTGCATGTCCTGATAGAACTCGTGGAACTCGGCATGCGGCAGCCAGGCTTCGTCGAAGTGCAGCGTATCGAGCCAGTCGCCGAGCATTTCCTTGATCATCTCGACGTTGTAGATCACGCCGTCATAGGTGCTCTGCGTGATGGTCAGGATGCGCGGCTTCAGGTCCGGATTCTTGGCCAAGGCTTCGCGGGCGAACGGATTCGCCAGGATCTTCTTGCGAATGTTTTCCGGCTCGAATTCGCTGCGCGGAATCGGGCCGATGATGCCGAAGTTATTGCGCGTCGGCGTGAGGAACACCGGAATCGCGCCGGTCATCGTGATCGCGTGCAGGATCGACTTGTGGCAATTGCGGTCCACCAGCACGATATCGCCCGGCGCAACCGTGCCGTGCCAGACGATCTTGTTCGAGGTCGAGGTGCCGTTGGTCACGAAGAACACGTGGTCTGCGCTGAAGATGCGCGCCGCATTGCGCTCGGAGGCGGCAATCGGACCGGTGTGATCGAGCAACTGACCGAGTTCGTCGACGGCATTACACACGTCGGCGCGCAGCATGTTTTCGCCGAAGAACTGGTGGAACATCTGGCCGAGCGGGCTCTTCAGAAACGCGACGCCGCCCGAGTGCCCCGGGCAATGCCATGAATACGAGCCTTCGTCCGCGTACTGCACCAGTTCCTTGAAGAACGGCGGCGCGAGCGAATCCAGGTACACCTTGGTCTCGCGGATGATGTGGCGCGCGACGAACTCCGGCGTGTCCTCGAACATGTGGATGAAGCCGTGCAGTTCGCGCAGGATGTCGTTCGGCAAGTGGCGCGAGGTGCGCGTTTCGCCGTACAGGAAGATCGGAATATCGGCGTTGCGGCGGCGTACTTCGGTCACGAACGCGCGCAGCGCGATGATCGCGGCCGCCAGTTCCGGCGTCTCGCCTTCCACCACCACGTTGTCGACGTACGGCAGCAACTCGTCGTCGTCGATCGAGAGGATGAAGCACGATGCGCGGCTCGACTGCTGCGCGAACGAAGTCAGGTCGCCGTAGCTCGTCAGCCCGAGCACTTCCGCGCCTTCTTTCTCGATAGCTTCGGCCAAAGCCCGGATGCCGGAACCCGAGATGTTCTCGGAGCGAAAATCTTCGTCGATGATGACGACGGGAAAACGAAACTTCATGGGCGATTCTCCAAAAAGAACGACCGCTGCATTTGACTAAGCAGCGGTCACCCGAATAGCTGGTGGGTCAGTACGCTGCCGACGTCACGTCTTGGGCAACGTGACGCCGTGCTGACCTTGATATTTGCCGCCGCGATCCGCGTACGACGTCTCACAAATTTCGTCGCTTTCGAAAAACAGCACCTGGGCGACGCCTTCGTTCGCGTAAATTTTCGCAGGCAAAGGTGTCGTATTCGAGAATTCGAGCGTGACGTGTCCTTCCCATTCCGGCTCGAACGGCGTCACGTTCACGATGATCCCGCAACGCGCATACGTGGATTTGCCCAGACACACGGTCAGGACGCTGCGCGGAATGCGGAAATATTCGACGGTGCGAGCCAGCGCGAACGAATTCGGCGGGATGATGCAGACATCGCCCTTGAAGTCGACAAACGACTTCTCGTCAAAGTTCTTCGGATCGACGATGGTCGAGTTGATATTGGTAAAGATCTTGAATTCGTCGGCGCAGCGGATGTCGTAGCCGTAGCTCGAGGTGCCGTAGCTGACAATCTTCCGGCCGTCTTCGGAGACGCGGACCTGATCCGGCGCAAACGGCTCGATCATGTTGTGCGACGCGGCCATGCGCCGGATCCACTTGTCGGATTTGATAGTCATAGGTGAACGCTGCTCGACTTGAGTGACAGATGTGTGACGGGTAACGATCCGGGGTGAGTTCCGGGCTGGGCGCCCCGGGCTAGATGCCCCCGGCTGGGCGCTCCCGGCTACGCGCCCCCAACGAAAGGCGCTTATTTTACGCGATCAGGAGAATGCTGCTGCAGGGAGGGCCTGAGATCAATTCGCGCGCCCCCGAAAGGCTTGCCGCGAGGCCATTCAACGGCTAAACGCTTGTGGCGCACGAGGCACGCCGCCTGCGTTGCCCTCACTGGCGAATCAACCCGCATGCGAGCGCGGGGCCCGCGCCATGCTGCGGATACGCGTAAGGGTCGGTCGCGTCGTGATGCAACAGGACCGCGCGTTGCAACACCGAGCGGATACCGTCAAGCGACACGTCCGGCGCAACGATGAAGCCGGTGGCCACGCCGTTCGCGTCCGCGTGGATGTTGCCGAGATCGCCTTCGACCCGGGCACCGGCTTTCAGACGCTCGGCTGCCGGCGAGAACACCTGGCCGGCGCTGGAGCCGTCAGCGGCATTGCAGTCGCCGCGCTCATGCACTTGCAACGCGTGATCGCTATCGGGCGGCAAGCCCGTGAGATTGTAGGTGACCTGCACACCGTCCGAACGCTCGATGAACGTGACGAGACCGCGTGCCTGATTGCCCACGGTGGGCAGCAACTGCGCGTCGGCACGCTTTTCCTGTGGTCTCAGGAACGTGCTACAGCCGCATAACAGCACACTGCTGGCAGCCAGGACGATGAACGCATGCACCGCCTGCCCGTCGATTCGTTTTCCCATGCGATCCTCTTGCCGGCCTGGTGGCCGCCCCTGCGGCCGCCGAGCCGAACTTGTGAAGTCGACATGATACCGCGAGACCAGACGCAAATTGGCGACTTGGCCCCGCTTTAACCCCTTGTCCGAACGGCTAGTCAGGTGTTCTGGACAACGATGCTGGGAAACTTCGAGGTCATGTCGCGCGCCCGCTCGGCGATATGGATCGCAACCTTGCGCGCGATCGACCGGTAGATCTCCGCAATACGCCCTTGCGGGTCGGCCACGACGGTGGGTCTGCCGGAGTCGGCCTGCTCACGGATGGCGATGTCGAGCGGCAGGCTGCCGAGCACGTCGACGCCGTATTCCTTGCCCATCCGCTCGCCGCCGCCCGCTCCGAAGATATGCTCTTCGTGGCCGCAATTCGAGCAGATATGCATACCCATATTCTCGACGATGCCGAGAATCGGAATGCCGACCTTCTCGAACATCTTGAGACCCTTCTTCGCGTCGAGCAGCGCGATGTCCTGCGGCGTCGTGACGATCACGGCGCCCGTCACCGGCACGCGCTGCGACAAGGTCAGCTGAATGTCGCCGGTGCCCGGCGGCATGTCGACGATCAGGTAATCGAGATCTTGCCAGTTGGTCTGCCGCAGCAGTTGTTCGAGCGCTGAAGTGGCCATCGGGCCGCGCCACACCATCGGATTGTCCTGCTCAATCAGAAAGCCGATCGAGTTGGCCTGCAAGCCATGGCCGGTCATCGGATTCATCGACTTTTCGTCGGGCGATTCCGGGCGGCCGACAATCCCGAGCATCATCGGCAGCGACGGTCCGTAGATGTCCGCATCGAGGATGCCGACTGACGCGCCTTCGCTCGCCAGTGCCAGTGCGAGGTTCACGGCGGTGGTGCTCTTGCCGACCCCGCCCTTGCCCGACGCCACCGCGACGATGTTTTTAACGTTCGGCAAGAGTTTGACGCCGCGCTGCACGGTATGCGCGGCGATTTGCTGGGACACCTCGACGCGTGCGCTTGCCACGCCGGGAACGGCTCGCAGTGCCTCGGCGAATTGCGTGCGGATCGCTTCAAATTGCCGTTTGGCCGGATAGCCGAGTACCACCTCGAGGCTGACCGTGTCACCCTCCACGGCCACGTTCTTAACGTTTTTGGCAGCCGCGTAGGGCTTGCCCGTGTTGGGGTCAGTGACGGCCGCGAGGGCAGCGTCGACCAAAGCCCGATCGATACTCATTGACACTCCGTGGGGAACACTTGCGGCGCGGTGGAACCCAAGTCTTCGCCACGCGCCAGAATTTGAAAAAAATTGTTAGACAGCATTGCTAAAACCAGGCACGCCGTGCACCCTTCGGGCAGGCGGAACGCCATGGGGTCGCATCGCTGCGTACTTCATTCATCATTGTAGTGGCTGACGCCAAGCCTTGCCGGAAGACCCTTCTCCACTGTCGGACCGGGAACAGGGAAGACGCAGGATTCTCATATTGTCGAGTAACGCGCTTTACGGCCGTCACGTTCGACGGATAGATTGATCGCTTCCACCCGCTTTACTCGCTTCACTCAAGAGGAATCAAAAAATGAATGCAAAAATCATGACTCGCCTGGCTGTTTTCGCCGTTGCAGGTTCGTTGCTGGCAGGCTGTGCAAGCCAACAAGGTACGGACACCGCCGTCGGCACGGGCGTGGGCGCCGCCACCGGCGCGGCGATCGGCGCGATCTTCGGCGGTGGCAAGGGCGCGGCGATCGGCGCGGGCGCCGGCGCAGCGGTGGGCGGTATCACCGGCTACAACTGGCAAGCCATTCACAACAAGCTGTCGGGCGCCACCAAGGGCACCGGCACGCAGATCACCGAGCAGCCGGACGGCTCGCTCAAGCTGAACATCCCGAGCTCGGTCACGTTCGATACCAACAGCTACGCGGTCAAGCCGTCGTTCGCGCCGGTGCTGGATCAGTTGACGCAGACCATGCAGCAGAATCCGGAACTGATCGCCCAGGTAATCGGCTACACGGATAGCACGGGTCAGCCGGCTTACAACCAGACGCTGTCGGTCAACCGCGCTGAAAGCGTGACGGGTTATCTGGGGCAACGCGGCGTCGCGCCGCAACGCCTGTCGGCAAGCGGCATGGGCCAGAACCAGCCGGTCGCTGACAACAACACCGAAGCCGGCCGTGCCGCAAACCGTCGCGTGGAAATCTATCTGCGCGCTACGGCTCAGCACGCCACGCAATAACGGCACAGCCTGAAGAGGGAGAAGCAATCGGGCGCCGGGTGGTTCTTGCCACTGGCTCTTGCCACCTTAGCCAGCGGCGTCCGGCAAGCCGTAAAAAGCGGGGGAAACAAAATCTCGCGCGAGAACGAAAAAAATTTCGAACTCTGCCGAAAATCCGCGGTCTGTCTTTACGGTACGTGGCTGGCGAAGCCGCCGCGTCACCATTCTCCTCTTGTCGTTGTTGCTCCGGGGTTAATAGCCCCGGTTTTTTTTGGGCGCTCGGTTTTCGCTCCGCAGGAAATCTCCCTGGGGGACACACCGTCCTGCCCTGGCCGCGACCCAGGCGGCCCAGCCCGCGCCGGGCGTCCGCCCTGCTAGAATCAACGTTTCGTCCCACCGCAGGCTCCCACCATCCTTATGTCAGCACCCGCAACCGATCTCTCCGCAGGCGCGCCGTCAGGCCGTCGCCAGGTTCTCGTCACGTCGGCCCTTCCGTATGCGAACGGGCAAATCCATATTGGCCATCTGGTTGAATATATCCAGACGGACATCTGGGTCCGGACGTTGCGAATGCACGGGCACGAGGTCTACTACGTGGGCGCCGACGACACACACGGCACACCGGTCATGCTGCGCGCGGAAAAGGAAGGTCTGACGCCGAAGCAACTGATCGACCGCGTCTGGCAGGAACACAAGCGCGATTTCGACAGCTTCGGGATTTCGTTCGACAATTACTACACGACCGATTCCGAAGAGAATCGCGTGCTGAGCGAATCGGTCTATCTGGCGCTCAAGGAAGCCGGCCTGATCGAAGCGCGTGACATCGAACAGGCATACGACCCCGTCAAGGAAATGTTCCTGCCGGACCGCTTCATCAAGGGCGAATGCCCGAAGTGCGGCGCGAAAGATCAATACGGCGACAGCTGCGAAGTGTGCGGTTCGACCTATCTGCCGACCGATCTGATCAATCCGTATTCGGTCGTCTCGGGCGCCACGCCGATTCGTAAGACCTCGACGCACTACTTCTTCCGCCTGTCCGATCCGCGCTGCGAGAATTTCCTGCGCGCGTGGGTGGGCGGTCTGGCACAGCCGGAAGCCACCAACAAGATGCGCGAATGGCTCGGCGACGCCGGCGAAGCCAAGCTCGCCGACTGGGATATTTCGCGCGACGCACCGTATTTCGGCTTCGAAATTCCGGGCGCACCGGGCAAATATTTCTACGTCTGGCTGGATGCGCCGGTCGGCTATTACGCGAGCTTCAAGAACCTCGCTGAAAAACGCGGCCTCGACTTCGACGCGTGGATTCGCAAGGGCTCGACCGCCGAGCAGTACCACTTCATCGGTAAAGACATTCTGTATTTCCACACGCTCTTCTGGCCGGCCATGCTCGAATTTTCGGGCCACCGCACGCCGACCAACGTGTTCGCACACGGCTTCCTGACCGTGGACGGCGCAAAGATGTCGAAGTCGCGCGGCACGTTCATCACCGCGCAAAGCGTGATCGACACGGGCCTGAATCCGGAGTGGCTGCGCTATTACTTCGCCGCCAAGCTGAACAGCACGATGGAAGACCTCGACCTGAACCTCGACGACTTCCAGGCGCGCGTGAACAGCGATCTGGTCGGCAAGTACGTGAACATCGCGAGCCGCGCCGCCGGTTTCCTGATCAAGCGTTTCGACGGCCGCGTGCAAGACAGCGCCATGCAGCACCCGTTGCTCGCCACGCTGCGCACCGCCGTGCCGCAAATCGCCGCGAACTATGAGGCGCGCGAGTACAACCGCGCGCTGCGTCAGACCATGGAACTGGCCGACGCGGTCAATGCGTACGTCGACACCGCCAAGCCGTGGGATCAGGCAAAAGACCCGGCGAATGCAGTCGCGTTGCACGAAACCTGCAGCGTGAGCATCGAGGCATTCCGTCTGCTGTCGCTGGCCCTCAAGCCGGTGCTGCCGAAGCTGGCGGAAGCGGTCGAAGCTTTCCTCGCCATCGAACCGCTGGTGTGGGCCGACGCGAACGTGCCGCTCTCCTCCACGCGCCCGATCAACGCGTACAAGCATCTGATGACGCGCGTCGATCCGAAGCAGATCGAGGCGCTCATCGCAGCGAATCGCGATTCGCTGCAAGCCACGCCGGAAGCCGCGGCGCCGGCGGATGCCAAGGCCAAGTCGAAGGCAGTGAAAGCAGCCGCCGCAGAGAAGGATGAAACGCCTGACATCATCTCGATCGACGACTTCGCCAAGATCGATCTGCGCATCGCGAAGATCGTCGACTGCAAGGCGGTGGAAGGCTCGGACAAGCTGCTGCAACTCACGCTCGACGTCGGTGAAGAGAAGACGCGCAACGTGTTCTCGGGCATCAAGTCGGCCTATCAACCGGAGCAACTTGTCGGCAAGCTAACGGTGATGGTCGCGAACCTCGCGCCACGCAAGATGAAGTTCGGCCTGTCCGAAGGGATGGTGCTGGCGGCTTCGGCCACCGACGAGAAAGCCGAGCCGGGCCTCTACGTCCTCGAGCCGGACAGCGGTGCGAAGCCGGGCATGCGCGTGAAGTAAAACTCGCGGCGTCAAACGCTGCAGGCATCAGCAAAAACGGCACGCTTTAAAAGGCGTGCCGTTTTCTTTTGTGTCGTGGCCCTGCTCAAAACACGGTCACCGCCGTCGCCCTCATCACCACCGGACCCGATCGAAGCGCCGCGTGTACAGCAGTTCTATGCCGTCGAACGTGCCGCCATATGCCGCGACCGACCAATAGCGTGTGAGGTTCACCGTCGCCTTGATCGCATTGCTCGCCGACTGCAGACCCTGCTCGTAGCCCACCACGAGCCACTCGTTGATCGCCTTCGACACCATCACCACTTGCGGATCGGTCAGCCCGACTTCGCTTCGCCCGATCGAGAACTCGTCGAGCCCGAAGGTCTGCGCGATCCGTTTGCCGCTCGCGCTGCCGAGCAAGGCGAGCGCGGTCGTCATGGTGCTTTGCTGACCGAGGTTGTTGCCCTGATCCGTGCCGTGTCCGAACAGCAGCCACGAGAGCTTTTCGTTATCCGCCACGTTCGGCTCGGACACCAGCTTCGCGACCGGGAACTGGACGGTGCCCGTGACCTGCACGCCCGCCTCGACCTGCTGATTGCGGCGCATGGCCAGGATATTGATGCCCGGATTGGCCACCGGACCGTTGAACGTAAAGAAGCCATTCTCGATGTTGAGCTTGCGGCCGAACGCGGTATAGGTCGAGCCCTGCGTCACGCGGACATTACCGACCGCGCGCAACGGCAGGTTCGGCGCGCTCATCGCGGTGATCGTGCCAGTCAGGCCGAGGTCCGCGCCCATACCGCGGAAACGGAAGCTGTTGCCGAGACTGATGTCGATATTGGCGCGTGGCGCAAACGGGCCGATCGGCTTGTTGGTGCCCGCCACTTGCGGCGGTGGCCGCTCGCCCGCCACCGTGCCGTCCGGACGCACCACCACCACGTCGTCGCCAAGCTTCGGTGCGGACTGCTCCGGCATATCGAACAGCGCGTGATCGACCACGAATTTGCCGTTGATCGCCATGCCGCCCTCTGCCCCGGCGTTCGCCACGCTTGCGCTGCCCGACAGCGACAGATTGCGGTCCGGCGCCGCAAACAATTCCAGCTTGTCCGCGACGATGCTCGCGGTCAAATCCGGCTGCGCGCCATCCAGGCGCACACGGCCGGTGGCGCGCAGCGTGCCGCTCGCACCGTGAAACTCGACCTGCTGGAAGTCCACCAGATTTTGCGAGAGCGCGATGCGCACCACGCCGTCCTTCAACTGCACGCCCTGGTCGACCATCGTCGCCGACAAGCCATCGCCGAGCAGCGACCCCGTCAGGTTCGGCTTGGCGACCGTGCCGCCGAGCGCGAGTTTCAGCGCGAGGTGGCCGTCGAGCAGATAGCTCGGGCCGAACAGGCCGCCGGTCGTTTTCAACGACGGCACGTTCGCATTCACATTCCCGCTGACCGCGCCCTCTTCGTTGACAGTCAGGAAGCCGTCGCGCATTACGAGTGTGGTGTGCGCGTCGGCGTCGACCACACCGATCCGGCTGGCCTGCGCGTGCACGGTCGCATTCAGCCGGTTGCCGCCGCTGAATTCGGCGCGCGCGCTCATATCCGTGATGCCCAGCGAGGCCAGACCACGGCCGATCTCGACCGTGACGTCGCCGCTGCGACGCTTCAACTGGACGTGGCCGCTCGCGGTGCTGCCGAGCGCGAAGTCCCAGTCGCCGTCGAACATCAGATCGGTTTTGACGGCTGGCGGTTCGCCGGTGATTTGCCGCCGCAGATCCTGCAGGCGCACGAGCGAAATGTCGGTCAAGGTGCCCGCGGACTGGATCTTGCCGTGGTCGAACGCGAACGATTTCAGGCTCAGCACCGCGCCTTCGAGCGTGAGGCGGGTCGCACCAAGCGTCAGGTGGTTCGGTCCGGCACTCACGGCGAGCGGCGACTCGAGATTCAGCGCCGGTGTGCCGCGATTCTGCAGGCGGGTCACGGTGCCATCCCAGCGCGTGCCGTCGCGTGCTTCGGTCAATTTGCCGTTGGCAGCGAGTGTCAGATCGAGCGGACGGTCCTGCAATTTGCCGGTGGCCGCCGCCTCCAGCGTATGGTTGGCGCGCGTGCCCGACAGGCGCGCCGTAAGCGTGGTGAGATCGACGCCGCCGGCGCTGACATTGCGCGCGTCGGTCGTGAAAACGAGCGCGCCGTTCGCGCCGTCGCGCAATTCGGCATGGCCTTCCGCATGGCCGATGCGGTTACTGCTGAACACCACACTGTCTGCCTTGTAGTTCAGCACGACATTCGGATGCGCGAACGAGCCGGTGACGTCGCCATCCGCGGCGATAAGACCGGCGAGGCCGAAACCGAGGCGTTCAAGTTCCGGCGCATCGACACGGAAACGCAGCCTGTCGCCGCGCGCACCGAAGCTGCCCTGTAAGTCCACCTGATTGCCCGCCACCGAGAGATTCGCGCGGCTCGGCAGAATCCGCGAGCCGGACAACTGGACCACGCCGCCGCCCGTCAACGGCAGGCCGTCATAGACGCTCGGGCCGAGTTTGAATTCGGCCTTGGTGCTGAAGACCGGACCGAGCATGCCGGCTGCCGTGAGCGTGCCGTTCACGCGTGCCTCGATCTTGCGTGCGGGCGGCGCTTTGGACGGCCTGGGCGGCACTTTGCGCTGAACGACTTCAGCCTTCACCACCGCCTTGGCCGTGTTCTTGACCACCGCTGCGGCCTTATCGCCGGGCGCCGCGCTTTTCGCGCCGGCGGTGCTGCCCGCGAGTGCTGCCGCTTCGTTCGCCTGGGCCGCCTCCGGTTTCGTGGCCTGCGGCGCTTTCGTCGCCTTCGCGGTCCCCGCCGTGGGGGTCGCCGGCGTGCGCGACGGCATCTGCGAAGTCAGCGTCAACGGATCGAAATCAGTCAGTTGCGCTTTCAGGTTGTAGGTGGAATTCGCGTCGTGCTTGAGCGCGCCGGACAGATCGATGCGGCCCTTGCCCGACGTGACACGCACGTCGTTGAAGCTCATGCGTGCGGGATCGAAGGTCACCTTGCCTTGCGCGCGCAACCCCGCTTTCGGGTCGGCGAGATCGAGGGTCAGGCTTTGCACGTCGTCGTTCAGACGGATGCCGATCGGACCGGAAAGCTGGGTAGGCCGCACGGTCGCTTCGAGCGCGTTCAGGTCGAGTCCGGCGACCTGCAGATCGAACTGGCCGCGCTTGCCGGTCAGCGCGCCGCCGCCGGTGAGCGTGGCGCTCTTCTCGAGCCGCACCTTCAGGTTCGAAATACGCTGCGCCTGCGCGTCGAGCCGCACGTCGGCGTTGGCATCGATCACAGGTAGCAGGTTCTGGTCGATCGCACCGGGTTTGGCGTTGACGATCGAGACATGGCCGGCGACGGCGAACCCCGCTGCGGCTTTTGCTGCCACCCCCGCAGCAGCCTGCCCCACCGGCTGCAGTTCAGCCCGCACCGCCAGATCCGCCAGCGGTGCGCCTGGCGCAAACGCCTGCGGGTTGACGTGATCAAAAGTCAACGTGGCACGTTGCAACGGCACGTCGCCGAACGGCGTGGCCTCGACTCGCGCATGGCCGGCGAGCTTCATGCCGCTAGCATCGAGTTCGGCGATGAGATTCTCCAGCGAACCGCTCAGATGGCCACCCACCTGCACCGCCTCGTTGTTGACCTTGCCCGAATAGCCAAGATCACCGGTCAGCGGAAACGGCCGCACCCCATCGAGCTTCGCCGTCGCCGTCACGGCGCCGAACGGCGTGTCGAGCCGCTCGATCGCGGCCTCGTGGTGTCGGCCATCGCTGCGGCCATGGAACATGAAACGGGACAGCTCGGTCGTCGACCCGCCCTCACGCAACAGCAGTTTGTCGACCTGCACGTCGCGCACCTCGAGCTGCATCGGCAAGCGCAAGTCTTGCGGCAGTTTCAGCGGCCCGCTGCTGCTCGACGACGACGAGCCGACCCGGGCGTCGATCGTACCGACATGCAGATAGTCGATCGCGAAGCGCCAAGGCTTGTGTGTCAGTTCCCAGCGGCCGGCCACGCGGTCGATCTGGATATCGGTGCCGCTGCCGTCGAGGCTGCGCCAGCGCACCTGGCGGAGTTGCACGCCGTGGGCGATAGCGCCGCTCTCGAGCGTGCCGGTCAGCTTGCCACCCAGCAGTTTGACGGCCGCCTGCCACGCGTAAGCCGTCCCACGCTCAGTCGTCAGCGCGCCATACACCAGGCCGATCACCACGGCGACCAGCAGCACCAGCACGGCGACCATCCACGCAAGCGTTTTCAGCAACAACCGCCCGCGACGGCGCTTGGGCTGCGGCGCATCGGGCGGAGGCTGCTGTCCGGGCTCTCCTGGCGGGAGAGCGCCGGGCGGCTGCGCGGGGGGTTGGGCGGAAACGTCCGTGGTCATGCGTGGATCATGTAAAAGGAGGTTTCCATCAGAAGGCGATGCCGAGGGTCAGGTACGGCCGCACGCTCCGGTTGCGGATCCCGTAGGCGACATCGACATTGACCGGACCGACCGGGCTGCGCCAGCGCGCGCCGACGCCGGCGCCGGGATAAAAGACTTTCTCGCCCCAAGTGTCGGTAGCGGTGCCGACGTCGAAGAACGCGGCTGCGCCCCAGTCGTGATTGAACCAATGCTGGTACTCCGCCGACGCGGTCACGAGATACTTGGTGGGCAGCACCGAGCCGTCGACGTTATTACCAATGCTCTGATAGCTGTAGCCACGGATCGAATTCGAGCCACCCGCGCGGAACAGCAGCGAAGCCGGAATCCCGCTCGAACTGCCGCTTGTGAACACGCCGCCGAGTTCGGCACGGAACAGCACGAGGTCTTCCTTGCCGATCGGCAGGTACTGCTGGCCGCGGGCGTAGCCGCGGGCGAACGTCTGATCGGTCAGCACGCCTTTGACCGCAAAGCCCGCTTCGACGTGAATCAGGTTGCCCGAACGCGGGAACAACGGATCGTCGGTATTGCGGCGGGTCCACGACCATGACGGCACCAGCGCGCGACTGGTAGTCGGCGCGGCCGAATTCTGATCGAGCCGATCCTGGTAAAAGAGGATCGCGTAGTTGTAGTCGATGAACTGCGACGTACGGGCCCGCTGCACGCCGCCGCGGATACTGTAAATGCGCGTGTCGGAAACGTCGGTCGTGGTGTAGGAAGCGAGCACGCTATTGGTCCACGCGCGCGGCCCCGGCGGCATGGCGAGCTGGATTTGCCCGTACTGCTGGATCTGGTCGATGCGGCCGTCGACCGTGAACGGCCACGCTTTGCCGAATGTGTCGAGATACGAATACGAACCCTGGATCAGCGGGCCGTTGTCGGTCGAATAACCCACCCCGCCGCGGATACTGTTGTACGGATATTCCGACACCTTCACATGCATCGGCGTCTCGACCGGTTTGGCGGGATCGCTGTCCACGTCGATCGCCACGCTCGCGTAGTACGGGGTGTTCTGCAACTGCCGCTGCAATTCGGTAATGCGCTGCACGTCGTAAATATCGCCGGCTGAAATCGGATTCACGTTGTCGACGATCTGTTCCGGATAGCGCCGCGTGCCGGACACGTCGAGCTTGCCCATCGTGAAGGTCGGGCCGCTGTCATAGGTAACCGACAATTTCGCTTCGTGCGTACGCGGGTCGATCCGCGCCTCGGAGTGGTAGATCTTCGCGCCCAGGTAACGGCGCGACTGCAACGCCTTGAGCGACGCGTTTTTCGCGTCGTCCCAGTCGCCTTGCGAAAACGGGTCGCCCTCGTGTAGTGAAAACGCGAAGCGCGCGGCATTTTCCTGCGCCGGGTCTTCGGTCAGCACCGGGCCGCGAAACGACAGCGAAATCGACGTGACGAGGGTTTGCGGGCCGGGATCGACGCTCACGGTCACACGCTTCTGGTCGTCGACGGTTCGCACGTCGGTGCGCACGACCGGCGAGAAATAGCCCTGCGTGGCGGCCAGATCGCGCACCTGTTGCGGGGTGGCCGTAATCAGAAACTCAAACTGGTCGTCGCTGATGTCGGGACGCTTGGCGAAGCGCGCCACGTCCAGATGCGCTTCGAGCAGCTTGCGCAGCGAGCGCGGCGTGGCTTCGATATCGACCTTGTAGCTGGCGGGCGCGCGCCGCGCCGCGTGCGCGTCGACCGAGGCAAGCATGAGCATGACGATGCCGAACGCCAGCCACGCGTGCAGCCAGCGCCGAATGGGCGTCAGAGGCCCTCGCTCGTCACCGGTTTTGCCGCGCCGCCTATGCGGCTTTTCGATCGCACACCCCGCCAAACAGGACCTCCGGCCGTGGTTGATGAATTCTGTCGCTCGGGCTCGCCGCGGCGGCCGAAGCTCGCTATTTGACCACATCGGTGAAGCCGCGCCATCTCTTAAAGGAGCGTTTGCAGCGTGAAGCGTGGCGAGCCTTTCGGCCGGTACGCCGCGTCCCATGCGGCACCGGTAATGATGTCCGCCCGGACGCACAGCGCGAATTCACACCGCCCCGCCAGCCACGCGCCCGCCTTCGACGCATCGCAGCAGCGCGGGTTCCAGGCGTTTTTGCAGGCGGGCCGCTCGCGCCGGCCATCGTTTTTCGACCACGCGCGGCGCATGCGGTAAAATTATGGAATAGGAGCGATGCCGCGCGGGTCCGCGCTTGTTCCCGTTTGTTCCCGCGAAGCAGCCGCCACTCCCCAAACCACGGACGTCTAGCCATGTATCAATCGGACATCACGCAGTTCCTGAACCAGCTCAAGCAACAAAAACCGAATCTGGAAGCTGAGCAGCGCCGTGGCCGGTCGCTGCTGTGGGACAAACAGCCGATCGACCTCGAAGAACGCGCCGAGCAGACAGCCTCGCGCGTGGAGCAGACGCCTTACTCGTACTATCAAAACTTCTAAGCGCGTGAGTCACGCCGACGAGGCAAAGGGCGCCGCACAGGCGCCCGACGCCGCGCTTGCCGCGCCCGCCACCGATTCGACGCCGGACACTGTAGACGGCATCGCTTTCGCACGCCTGTACGGCGAGCCGCTCTTCAAGCTGCCGACGGATCTGTACATTCCGCCGGACGCGCTCGAAGTGTTCCTCGAAACGTTCGAAGGCCCGCTGGATCTGTTGCTCTACCTGATCCGCAAGCAGAACTTCAACGTGCTCGACATCCCGATGGCGGATGTCACGGTCCAATACCTCGGCTACGTCGACCAGTTGCGCCAGACCAATCTCGAACTCGCGTCCGAGTATCTGCTGATGGCCGCGATGCTGATCGAGATCAAGTCGCGCATGCTGTTGCCGGTGAAGAAGGCCGATAGCGGCGACGAAGCCGAAGATCCGCGTGCCGAACTGGTGCGCCGCCTGCTCGAATACGAACAGATGAAGCTTGCCGCCCAGCGCATCGACCATCTGCCGCAGCTTGGCCGCGATTTCCTGCGCGCCGAGGTGTATATCGAGCAAAGCATCACGCCGCGTTTCCCGGATGTGGATAGCGAAGACCTGCGCGCCGCGTGGGCCGACGTGATCAAGCGCGCCAAGCTGGTTCAGCATCACAAGATTTCGCGCGAGGAGTTGTCGGTGCGCGAGCATATGAGCACGATCCTGCGGCGACTGCAGAACGCGCGCTTCATGGAGTTCTCGGACCTGTTTGACACGAGCAAAGGCGTGCCGGTGGTCGTGGTGAACTTCATCGCGATGCTCGAGTTGTGCCGTGAGTCGCTCATCGAAATCACGCAGGCCGAGCCGTTCGCACCGATCTATGTGCGCCTCGCCTATCTGCCGGCCTGATGCTGCAAAACGGGGCCTGCATGCGCCAGCGCTGCCGCAGACGCCTCGTTTCGGTGCGCCCCCGGAACAAATCCACTACAATCCCGCGCTCCGAACCTGTCATTACCAGTGAGGCCGCAGGCCACGCGAAAACCTGAGTTTTTGCGCCAACCGAGTCTCGCGCCGCGCGAGGAAATCCCTGTCCGATCATGAAAGTCATCAGCTCGATCCATGAATTGCGCGACCAGTTGCGCGGCCAGAATCGCACAGCCTTTGTGCCGACCATGGGCAATCTGCACGAGGGCCATCTGTCGCTGATGCGCCTCGCGCGCCAGCACGGCGATCCGGTGGTGGCGAGCATCTTCGTCAACCGCCTGCAGTTCGGCCCGAACGAAGACTTCGACAAATACCCCCGCACGCTCGAAGCCGACATCGAGAAACTGCAGAAAGAAGGCGTCTACGTGCTGTTCGCGCCGACGGAACGGGATCTGTACCCGGAGCCGCAGGAGTACCGCGTGCATCCGCCGCACGACTTGGGCGATATTCTCGAAGGCGAATTCCGGCCTGGTTTCTTCCAGGGTGTGTGCACGGTGGTGATGAAGCTGATGTCGTGCGTGCAGCCGCGCGTCGCGGTGTTCGGCAAGAAGGATTACCAGCAGTTGATGATCGTGCGCAGCATGTGCCACCAGTTCGCGCTGCCGACCGACATCATCGCCGCGGAAACCGTGCGTGATACCGACGGCCTCGCGCTCAGCTCGCGCAACCGCTTTCTGCAAACGGCCGAACGCGCCGAGGCGCCGATGCTGGCCGCCGAGCTCAATCGCGTGCGCGATGCGGTGCTCGCCGGCGACCGCGACTTCGCGAAACTCGAACAGGCGGCAATGGCGGCACTGGCCGCGCGCGGCTGGCAGCCTGATTACATCGCGGTGCGCAAGCGCTCGAATCTGCTGCCGCCGGGCGCGCAAGACGCGAATGCGGAGTTGGTCGTGCTGGCTGCCGCCAAGCTCGGCACCACCCGTCTCATCGACAACCTCGAAATCTGAAGCCGTCTTAGTTTGCGCAAACGCGCATAAGAATCCACAAGGGATTGGTCATGCAACGCAACATGCTGAAGTCGAAAATCCATCGCGTCGCGGTCACGCACTGCGAACTGCACTACGAAGGTTCGTGCGCGATTGACGAGGACTTGCTGGAAGCCGCGAACATCGTCGAAAACGAACGGATCGACATCTGGAATATCAACAACGGCGAGCGTTTCTCGACGTACGCGATCAAGGGCGAACGCGGCAGCGGCATGATTTCGCTGAACGGTTCGGCCGCGCGGCGCGCGCAACTGGGCGATCTGGTGATCATCGCGGCGTTCGCCGTGGTCGACGAAGCGGAGCTGAAGGCAGGCTGGAAACCGGATCTGGTATTTGTCGACGATAACAACAAGATCAAGGGCAGCCGCGATCACGTGCCGACCCAGAACTGGACCTGAGCGGGATGTGAACCGGCCTTTCACCGCGCGGCACGGTTCCATGTAGCGGGCGGCCTCGCCGCCTGCTATTCACTTCAAGCCTTCTTACCGGCGCCGTTGGTCCATTGGATGATCGGCTGCCACTGCTCCAGATCCTTCTCCACGCGGCTTTTCGCGACGTCCCACAAGGTCAGGCCGTGCGCCGCCAGTTGCACGTAATTCTGCGTGTCGCGCAGGTAACCCAGCACCGGCAGCTTCAACCCCTCGACAAAGCGATGCAATTGCTCCGCTGAACGCGTGCGCGCGTCGACGCGCATGCCCACCACACCGATCTCGATTGCGCCTTTCCTGACCGCCTTCTCCTTCGCCAGCCGCTCGAGAAAATCCTGGGTGGCGAGAATATCGAACATGGAGGGCTGCAGCGGCACGATCACCTTGTCGGCCAGATCCAGCGCGATATTCAGGCGATTGCCGTGCAACCCGGCCGGCGTGTCGATGACCGCGTGTTCCAGACCTCTGGGCGGTTTGGCGGGGTTTTCCAGGTCGACCTCCCAGGTCTCGATGGCCGGCAACGCAGGCGGCCGCAGCGACAGCCACGCGTGCGAAGACTGCTGTCTGTCCATGTCCGCCAGCGCGATCCATTCCCCTTGCGAGGCGAAATAGCCGGCCAGATTGGTGGACAGCGTGCTTTTGCCCACGCCGCCCTTCGGATTCGCCACCACGATTACCGTCATGAATTCTCCCGGAAAGAAGGCTGGGCGCCGCCAGCCGGTTTACCGCGCAGTTTGCTCTGACTTGCGCCGATGTGCCCTGATCCGTGCCGGTTTCAGGTTCACCCGCCGATCCAGCCGTTGATAATATCGACAAATTCACCGGGGCCGAAGCCCCCAAACGGCTATTGACCGCCTTACATCACTGTTTTTTCCATCGAGGACCCGAATCTCATGAGCAAACTTCGTCCGGAATACTCCATCGAGCGCCTGCACGAACGTCAGAAGGGCAAGCTGCCCGGCTTGCTGGGCGTGCATGTTCTGGCGCTGGAGGAAGGCACTCTGACCGCGGAATTGACCGTGCGCGAGGAGTTGCTGGCGCCGAACGGCTTTTTGCATGCCGCCACGGTGATCGGCCTCGCCGATACCGCCTGCGGCTATGCATGCCTCGCCCACCTGCCCGAGACGGCGCGCAATTTCACGACCATCGAGCTGAAAAGCAATTTTCTCGGCACGACGACGGAAGGCACGATCCGTGCGGTTGCCAAGGCGGTCCATCTGGGTCGCAGCACGCAGGTGTGGGACGCCACCGTCACCGATCCGAACGGCAAGACGATGGCGCTGTTTCGCTGCACGCAGATCGTGTTGTATTGATTGACTGGCGCGGGGGGTGCGGCGCAGGGTCCGGAATGCCCGGAACGCCTGAAGTACGCATTCCTCAGCGCAACAAAAAAGCACGCGGCCACACGGCGCGTGCTTTTTTGTTGCCGGCGCGGCGGAGTGCCGGCGCGGTTTCGTGCCTGGGTGAACCGTATCAGGCGGCCACTGCGCTCGGCGCCTTCGCACCGCTCAGCGCCAGCGCCCCAGCGCCAAGCAGCGACTGCACAGCCAAAGTCACTGCCCAGAAAGCCGGATATTCCCAGCCGCCGTGCGGCGACGCGAACCCCCAGCCGTTATGCAGATGCTGCGACGTTGCGCCGAGCATGAACGGCAGCAGCACCAGCGCGACCCAACGGACCTGCACGCCGAGCAGCAGCGCAATACCGCCGATCAATTCGACGAACGCCGTCACATAGCCGAGCCAACCCGGCAAGCCGAGCGAGACGAAAAACTGCGCCGTTCCCGGCAGCGTGAAAACAAAGATCTTCTGCAAGCTGTGCGCGAGATAGAGAACGCCCAAGGCCAGACGAAGGATCAAGGCGGCCAGATCGGCGGAGCGGTTCGAGTTCATGACGAGTTCCTTTACGAGAGGGAGACGACCCGTATCGGGCGTCGATGTCAAGACTGTATTCGAACCAAATGAGGTGAAAAACTGCTTCTTGGGCTTTGATTATTTCCCAATGGGATTTAATCGCCACCATCCAGCCAACCTCGCTCAGCCAATCACAGCGAAAAGCTTCGAAAGATCGAGATGCTCGGCGAGCGTGTCGGCCAGACGATCCAGCGAGGCCTCACGCAACGCCGGGTAGTCGATTTTCTCGGCGTCGCTCAGCCCTGCCCACGCCAGCAGTGCGGCGCACGCGGCCGGCGTGTCGAACAGCCCGTGCACGTACGTCGCGAGGATTTGGCCATCGGCCGAGATCGCACCGTCGGGATGCGCGCTTGGCGTTTCGCCCAATTGCAGCGCGGGCGCGTTGAGCGCCGGGCCCTGCGTCTCGCCCATGTGAATCTCGTAGCCGGCCACCTCGGGCGACCCCGGCAACGCGAGATGCCCCGTCACGTTTTTGAGCGTTTTTTCGCGCGTCAGCACCGTCGAGTAATCGAGCCAGCCGAGGCCCGCGCTCGTTCCAGGCGCGCCTTCCACGCCGTGCGGGTCGGCCACTTCATGTCCGAGCATCTGCATGCCGCCGCAAATTCCGATGACGCGGCCGCCGTAGCGTAGATGCCGTTGCAGCACCGCGTCCCAGCCTTGCGCACGCAAAAAGGCCAGATCGCCCGGCACATTCTTCGAGCCCGGCAGGATGATCAGATCGGCCGGCGGGGGCGGCGTGCCGCTTCGCACGTAATGAAAATCGACCTGCGGATGTGCGCGCAGCGCGTCGAAATCCGTGTGATTGCTGATGTGCGGCAATACCGGCACGACTACCCGCAACATCCGGTTCAGATCGTCGCTTTGGCCGCTGTGCGCCGCGCGCAGCTCGGGGGGCAGCATGTCTTCGGCGTCGAGCGTCAGACCGTGCAGATACGGGACCACGCCAAGCACCGGTTTTCCGGTCTTCGCTTCGAGCCAGTCGAGCCCGGGCTTGAGCAAACTGACGTCCCCGCGAAAGCGATTGATGATGAAGCCGCGCACGCGCGCCTGCTCGCTGTCCGACAGACACGCGAGCGTACCGGTCAAATGCGCGAACACGCCGCCCCGGTCAATGTCGGCCACCAGCACGACCGGACAGTCGACCGCTTCAGCAAAACCCATGTTGGCGATATCGCGGTCGCGCAGATTGACCTCGGCTGGACTGCCCGCGCCTTCGACAAAAATCGTGTCGTACGCCGCTTGCAGACGCGCATACGATTCCAGCACCGCCTCGAAGGCGACCGGCTTGTAGTCGTGATACGCGCGTGCATCGAGATTCATGCGCGCCTTGCCGTGGATGATCACTTGCGCGCCACGGTCGCTCGTCGGCTTGAGCAACACCGGGTTCAGATCGGTGTGAGCAGCAATGCCGGCCGCCACCGCCTGCAAGGCCTGCGCGCGGCCGATCTCGCCGCCATCCACCGTCACCGCGCTATTGAGCGCCATGTTCTGCGGCTTGAACGGCGCGACCCGCACGCCGGCTCGGCGCGCCAGCCGGCACAGGCCCGCGACGAGCGTGCTTTTGCCGGCATCGGACGTGGTGCCCTGAATCATCAGCGTGCCGCGCGGCACAGGTACGACGTCATGCGGGTTCGAAATGGCGGTCACGGAATATCGGCTTGGGCGGTGAATAGACAATGAATGCGGACAATGAATGCGGGCGATGAACGCGGCATTATCCCATCGTGCCGGCACGCGCTGCACGCCGGTACAATCACGCGATGATTTCCCGCGACCTCACCTTCGTTCTCGGCGGCGCCCGTTCGGGCAAGAGCGTGCACGCCGAACAACTGGCGAACGACAGCGCCCTGCCCGTCACGTACATCGCCACCGCGCGCGTAGCCGACGACGCCGAATTCAGCGCGCGTATCGCGCATCATCGCGAGCGGCGTCCGGCGCATTGGGCTTTGCACGAGGCAGACGTGGATCTCGCCGGCGCCGTCACGCAAATCGACGCGCCGGGCCACTGCATTCTGATCGACTGCCTGACGCTATGGCTTGCCAACCTGCTGTGCCCACCGGACGGCGACGGCTTGCCGGTCGATCACTATCACACGCACTTTGCCGCTTTCGAAGCAGCGCTCATCAACGCCAGAGGCAAGATCATCGTGGTCAGCAATGAAATCGGTTTGGGCGTGGTGCCGCTCGGCGCGGAAACACGCCTCTATGTCGACGAACTCGGGCGGCTCAATCAGCGCATCGCCGCGTTGAGCACCCAGGTCACGATGATGGTCGCGGGCTTGCCCCTCGCCTTGAAGACAGCGGGAGGCGCGTGATGCTGTCGCTGCCTTTGATCGTGACGCTGGCAACGGCGGGTGTCGCCGTCGACCGTTGGCTCGGTGAGCCGCGCACCGCGCATCCGCTGGTCGGCTTCGGCAAATGGGCGATGCGCCTCGAAACGCACTACAACACCGGCCGGCGCTTGCGTCTCAAGGGGCTGCTCGCCTGGTCGCTGACGGTGATGCCGCCGGTGCTGATCGCCTGGTGGCTCGTCTCGGTGCTGCCTTTTTTTGCGGCCTGCGCGGTGCATGTCGTGCTGCTGTGGTTCGCCCTTGGCGCGCGCAGCCTGCACGACCACATTGCGCCGATCGCCGAGGCACTGGCGCGGCGCGATCTGGCACAAGCGCGTCTGCTGACCTCGCGCATCGTGTCGCGCGAAACCACTCATGCCGACGAAGCGGCGCTGTCGCGCGCCGCCGTCGAATCGGCGCTCGAAAACGGCAATGACGCGATCTTCGGCGCGCTGTTCTGGTTCGCGATCGCGGGCGGTCCGGGCGCACTGGGGTTTCGTCTGGCCAACACGCTCGATGCCATGTGGGGCTACCGCACGCCGCGCTATTTGCGCTTCGGCTGGGCAGCCGCGCGCATCGACGACGTGCTCAACTGGATTCCCGCTCGCCTCACCGCAGCGAGCTACGCTTTGCTCGGTGACACGCGCACCGCACTGCGTTGCTGGCGTGAACAGGCGCCGCGTTGGGACAGTCCGAATGCCGGGCCGGTCATGGCGTCGGGCGCGGGCAGTCTGAACGTATTGATCGGCGGGCCCGCGGTGTATCACGGCGCACTTGAACACCGCCCGACGCTCGGTTTCGGACACCCCGCGAAGGCCACTCATGTCACGGCGGCGTTGATGCTGGTCGAACGGACGGTCATTCTCTGGCTGGCAGTGCTGATCGTGCTGGCGTTGCTGAGTGTGCCCTTTCATGGTTGATCGAATAGCTGGCCACGGAGCCGATACCGGCACCGCGCTCGACGCCGTGGTTCACGGCGGCAATCTGCACGAAGCGGCCGAGCGTTACGGCATTCCGTACGCGCAATGGCTCGACCTGTCGACGGGTATCAATCCGCACGGCTATCCGGTGCCCCCAGTTCCCGCCGATGCCTGGCGCCGCCTGCCCGACGACGGTGACGGTTTTGCCGCCTGTGCCGCGCGTTACTACGGCGCGCCCGATGCAGCCCATGTGCTACCCGTCGCGGGAAGCCAGGCAGCGATTCGCGCACTGCCCTCGCTGTTGCCACGTGCTCGGGTCGGCATCGCACCGCTCACGTACAGCGAATATGCGCCCGCATTCGAGCGGGCAGGACATGAGGTCGTGCCACTCGATGTATCCTGGGACACTTTGCCCGACGCGCTCACTCATGTGGTGGTCGCGAATCCTAACAATCCCACCGCGGAGCATCTGAGCGCCAGCAAGCTGCTGCGCTGGCATGCGCAACTCACCGCACGCGGCGGCACGCTGTTGGTCGACGAGGCTTTCGCGGATACGATGCCTTCGGCGTCGCTCACGGCAAGCACCCATCGCGATGGGTTGATCGTGTTGCGTTCACCGGGGAAATTCTTCGGGCTCGCCGGCGTGCGCGCAGGCTTCGTACTCAGTGCGCCGGTTTTGCTCGATGCATTGCATCGTTCGCTCGGGGCATGGACGGTTAGCGGCCCGGCTCGTCATGCCGTCAAAGCCGCGTTTGCCGACGTGACGTGGCAGCAGCAGATGCGTACGCTGCTCGAGGGCGAAAACGCCCGTCTGGTAGGTCTGCTGCACGCACACGGTTTCGCCACACACAGCACGCCCCTCTTTGCATGGACCGACGATGCACGCGCCGCTGCACTGCATAAGGCGTTGGCGCGACGCGGCGTGTGGACACGGCTCTTCACGGCAACGGGCAGTGTGCGTTTCGGGCTGCCTGCCAGCGACACGGAATGGGCACGTTTTGAAGAGAGTCTGCGCGAGGCTGTTCGTTGATTCGACTCTCACGCCTCGTCGCCGCCGCGGCACTTTGTGTGAGCACGCTGCACGCGTATGCCGCGATCACCGTCACCGACGACACCGGCGCAACCGTCACGCTGCCCGCTCCCGCACAGCGCGTCATCAGTCTCGCGCCGCATGTTACCGAACTGCTGTACGCCGCGGGCGGCGGCGCGAAACTGGTCGGCGCCGTGTCCTACAGCGACTACCCGCTTGAAGCGAAGCAATTGCCGCGTGTCGGCGACAACAAGGCGCTCGACCTCGAACGGATCGTCGCGTTGAAGCCCGATCTGATCGTCGTGTGGCGGCATGGCAATGCCCAGCGCCAACTCGATCGCCTTCGTGAGATGCATGTGCCGCTGTTCTTCAGCGAGCCGCATCATCTCGACGATGTTGCCGTGTCGCTGACGAAGCTCGGGCAATTGCTCGGTACCTCGCCGACTGCCGACGCCGCGGCGGCGGCATACCGTCAGGACATCGCACGACTGCGCACGCAGTATGCGGGCCGCCCGCCTGTCAGCGTGTTCTATCAGGTGTGGGATCAACCGTTGATGACGCTCAACGGCGGACATGTGGTCAGCGACGTGATTACGCTATGCGGCGGCCACAATGTATTTGCGAAACTCGAGCCGCTGGTGCCGACCGTCTCGACCGAAGCGGTGCTCGCAGCGAATCCGGAAGCGATCGTCACCGCCGCCCCCGGCGCGACCAAACCGGACACCGCCTTGCCGCAACTCGACACATGGCGCGCCTGGCCGAGCCTCAAAGCAGTGGCGAACAACAATCTGTTCGCCATCGACGGCGATCTGATCAACCGCCCGGCGCCGCGTATCGCGCAAGGGGCGAAGCAAATGTGCGAAGACCTGGAGGTAGCACGCTCGCGGAGGAAGAATGGTGCGCAGTGATGCCGCTGCGAAAGTCGTGAAGCAGGCAGTGCCGCGTTAGCGCGAGACGGCGTCTGCCCGCTTGAACGGCCAGCGTTCGAATTCGGAAAGCCGCAGCCGATAGCGCGCGACATTGCCCAGATAGAGTTGATCGAGATCGGACTGGATCGCATCGACGAACGAAGATAGTTCCGCCGCATCCACCTGATTCTGTGCGAGCGTTTCAATCTCGCCACGCGTACCGGCAAGGCCACCGCGAATCACCTCCTGCACCACTTGTATCAATGCATTGCGATACTTGAGGCGAAACGCGTCCGGCTCGCCGATCGATTGTCGAATCGCCAGATAACGCTGACACGAGCGCTCGTATGCCCAGATGAAAACGTCGCGCAACAACTCGACACGATTGGCCTCGTACACCCCAAGCGTACCGTCGACGTAGGCCTTTTCGGGAACGTCGATGAACGACAGCGGACACAGATTCTGCCGGATCAGCGGGATATTCGCGGTCAGACGCGAGACCCGTTTGTTGACGTCTTCGAACGGCTGCAGATAGGGCAGGTGCACCATGCTGAAGAAAGCCTGCTCGAAGGGATCGTCGATCTGGGCGGCCTTGTTCAACACCGCCTCGAAGCATTCCGCGATTTGCTGCGGCACCGCGAGCGGAAAAAATACGGTGCCGCTGATCTCCACTTCGCGCGCGCGCAAACGGCCACTGGCGAACGGGTCAGACATCAGGTTGTCGGAGAGAATCGCGTGCAGGTTCAGTACGGTGAATCGATTGAAGCCCACTTCGTCCGCGCTCTCGACGATCATTTCGATCGCGGCCTTGTGATTCAGGATCATCTGCGTTTCCTGAGCGTCTTTGCCTTCCGCAATGTGCCCTTGCTCGATCAGCCGCACGGTGTCGAGCCGCGTGTAAGTATTACCCTCGAGCCGCGACGACGCCCACGACAAATCGATCAGAAGCCGGCTCATGATGTCGCGTGCGTAGGTGCCGGCCGGCCGCACATCCGCCGACGTACGGCCCCATTCATGCAGGCGTTCACGCTGTGCTTGCGATAGATACGCGTCCTGATTCGGACGATAGCGTTCGAGAAACGCACGGTTATAGCCGACCGGCCGGCGCTCGTGCAACGGCCTGTTCACTTCCGCGCGCACCTCGAGGCCCGCACTCGATACGGGCACGTAGGCCTCGCCGGAAGTGCTTGCGCCAGCGATAACCTGTGTGGGGAAAACAGCCTCGCCAGGAGCCGCAGTCTGCTTGTAGGACACTGCCCGGCCGGCACCTTCCGAGACGATCCGGCCTGCTTCGAGCAACACGTCGAGACGACGTTGCAGCGTGCGGCGTTGCATGGGATGGCGGCGCGCAGCAAGTGCCGCGGCAAGCGCACGAACGCCTCGCCCCTCGGCGCTTGCAGCGATGAGCTGCTCGATCAGATCCAATTCCTGCTTGATGCCACTGCTGTTCATGCGCGCCACCCTTTTGCCAATGTGTCGCAATAAATCCTAATCGCGACACTTTTTCATGACATTGTGGCACAAATCGTGCGAATCGTGACACTTTTTACGTCTTAAAGTGTCACGATTTCTGTTTTCGCGACAAATTTCCCGAAAAAGTGTCACGAATAAGGCTGAGCTGACGCGATTTGGGGGGCTGCAGGGACCAAGCCCCTTCCCTCACACATTCCACCTCACCAACGACCACTGCTGCGTCTCATCATCCCGGCGTAGCCAGACAATCCCCGCCATCTCCAACGACCAGCGCAGACAGCTTTCCACCGGCACCTCCAACACCAGCGAAGCGATCACCCGCATGACGCCGGCATGCGTGACCACGTACGCGGGCGACAACTCGCGTGTCTGCGCAAACGCGTCGAACCACGCCCGCACCCGCGCGACGAATTGCGCGACGCTCTCGCCGCCATGCGCACGCGCGTGCTCGAAGTTAGCCGCCCAGGCGTCGAGCAACTCGCGATCGATTGCGTCCCAACGCTGCTCCTCCCAATCGCCGAAATTCATTTCCTTCAGACGATCGTCGTGACTGAGCGCGCAACCGAAATCGTTCGCCATGACCGCGGCCAGTGTCGCGCAACGCGTCAACGGGCTCGACATCAACACACGCGGCGGCGGTATCTGCAAGGCCGCCAGTTTCAACGCAAGCGCACTCGCCGATATCTCGACGTCTTCGGCGAGCGCCACGTCGCTGTGGCCGTAGCACACCCCTGAATCGAGCGCGACGGCAGGATGACGGATCAGGACGATATCCATGCGAGCCCCACGAGGTAGATGCTCAGTTCAAAGATCTGTTGCGCGAAGCCGAGGCAGTCGCCGGTGTAGCCACCGATGCGTCTGACGAAATAGCGGCCCAATGCAAAGCGCAGCGCCATCAGTATGGCGAGCGTCACGCCGGCGAAGCGCCAATTCGGCGAATCCAGCAAGTTTGGCCAGAGCAACAACGGCAGACCGAACACCGCTGCGCAGAGCAACGCGGGGCCGCTCAAGCGCTGCGCAACCGGTTTGGCTTTGCCTTCGGCGCGCACGTAGTCGAGTGTGGCCAGATAGCCGATGGCGAACACACGGCTCGCGGCATGCGCTGCAATCATCAGACTTGCGGCGCGCATCGGCGGCAACGCGGTGAGCGTTTGCCACTTCAGTGCTAGCGCGATCACGAGCGCGATGGCGCCGAAAGCACCGATGCGCGAATCATGCATGATGCGCAACGCGTCCTCGCGCGTATAGGCGCCACCGAACGCATCGACGCAATCGGCAAGTCCGTCCTCGTGAAATGCGCCGGTGACGAGAAGCGACACCGCCATCGACAGGAGCACCGCCACGCCCGCTGGAAAGACATGCAACGCCGCGAGATAAACCAGCGCGCTCAATCCGCCGACCAATAGACCGACGAGCGGGAAATAACGCGCCGCCGCATTCAGATAGTGCGGCTCATAGCCGACCCAGCGCGGCACCGGCACGCGCGTGAAATAGCCGAGTGCCGTGAAGAAATAGCGGAGTTCAGCGAGCGGATTCATGAGTGAGCCGGACGCACGCTTCTGAATGACTGCGCGTCGTACAACAGCGCTTCGTATAACGGATTACACATCGCGATTTGCGACACCGGCCGATTCGAAGCTGGCCATTTCGTTCACGAACGCTACCGCCGCGCGCAGCAGCGGCACCGCGAGTACCGCGCCGGTGCCTTCGCCGAGACGCATATCGAGCGAAAGCAATGGCAGCGCGCCGAAATGATCGAGCATGCGCCGATGCCCCGCCTCGTTCGATGCATGCGCGAACACACAATACTCGCGGACGTTCGGTGCGAACGCATCGGCCACCAGCAACGCAGAGGTCGCGATGAATCCGTCGACAAGGATCGTCATACGCGCTTGCGCGGCAGCGAGATATGCGCCCGTCATCATGGCGATTTCGAAGCCGCCGAAGGTGGCGAGCACCTTGAGCGGATCATTGGAAACGGCGTGATGCGCGAGCGCGGAGGCGAGTACGTTGCGCTTTTTTGCGAGCCCCGCGTTGTCGAGCCCCGTGCCACGTCCGACGCATTCGTCGATCGGCACGCCGCACAAGCGGCTCATCAGACACGCGGCCGACGACGTATTCGCAATGCCCATTTCGCCGAAACCGATCACATTGGTGCCGAGCGCCGCGTGATGCCGCACACGAGCCGCGCCCGCTTGCATCGCGGCAAGTGCCTGTTCGTGCGTCATGGCGGGTTCGTGCGCGAAGTTGCGCGTGCCGGCCGCAACCGGAATGTCGATGAGCCCCTCCGTCGACGGCAACGGCGTCGCAATGCCTGAGTTGACCACTTCGAGCTCGACGCCGGAGACGCGGCTCAAGGCATTGATCGCCGCGCCGCCCGTGAGAAAGTTAGCGACCATTTGCGCGGTCACCGCTTGCGGATACGGACTCACGCCTTCCTGCGCAATGCCGTGGTCACCGGCGAACACGATCATCGCCGGACGTTCGACCGTGGGGTGTGTCGTACGCTGGATCAGCCCCATCTGGCGCGCGAGCGTTTCCAGCCGCCCAAGACTGCCGGGCGGCTTGGTCTTGGTATCGATGATGTGTTGCAGTTCGGCACGCAGCGTTTGATCGAGCGGTTCGACTTCGGTCAATTCCGGCAAACCTGGCAAAGAAGTCATAGACGTTTCTAAAAGAGAGAGTGTTTTTATAAAGCGCTTAGCCTGCCGGCGTGTCATGCGCCGCAGGCGATTCGTGACGCGAGCGCGGCGCGGGAACAAGCGCCTCATGCTCGCCGTCGCGAATCAGAATCAACGGATAGCCGAACGCACGGCTCGTCAGCGAGGGCGTCAGCACATCGTGCACCGGTCCGGCATACGCGCCGCCGTTCCCGTCGAGCAGCAGCGCATGCGTCGCGAAGCGGCGCGCCAGGTTCAGGTCGTGGCACGAAAACATCACTGTACGCCGAGGTTCGCGCGTCCAGGCGGTCAGCGCTTCGAGACAGTCGATCTGGTGGTGCAGATCCAGATGCGAGAGCGGTTCGTCGAGCAGCAATAACGGCGCTTCCTGGCACAACACTCCTGCGAGAGCAACGCGTTGACGTTCGCCACCCGAAAGCGACAGCACGTCGCGCGCGGCGAATGCGGCGAGTCCCAAAACGTTCAGCGCGGCATGCGCGGCAGCACGATCGGCCTCACCCTCCCAACCCCAGCCGGTCAGATGCGGAAAACGGTTCAGCATCACGATGTCGAGCACACTCGCGCTAAAGGCGTCCGCAGCGCTTTGCGGCATCAGCGCGCGACGCTGCGCGAGCGGCAATGGCTGCCAGTCGGCGAGACGCACGCCGTCGAGTTCGACATGACCCGCCGACGGCTGCGCCAGACCGGCGAGCGTGGATAGCAAGGTCGTCTTGCCCGCGCCGTTGGGGCCCGCGACGCACCAGATCTCGCCTGCGTAGAATGTATGCGTGAACGCGTCGAGCAAGGTGCGCATGCCCGCACGCAAGGTCAGGCGTTGCGCGCTAAGCGCCGAATGCGGGGCGTTGTGTGCGTTCATCATCGGCGCCTGCGCAACAGCATCCACAGGAACACGGGCACGCCGACGATCGACGTGATCACGCCGACCGGCAATTGCGCCGGTGCGATCACAGTACGCGCAATCAGGTCCGCGCCCATCACCGCGACACCACCACCGAGCGCCGCTGCTGGCAGCAGCATGCGCTGATCGTTGCCGAACGCGAGCCGCAGCATATGCGGCACGACGAGCCCGACAAAACCGATCGTACCGGCCGTGGTCACAGCCGCGGCGGCCGCCAGCGACGCCACCAGATACACGCGCAAGCGCAGCGGCATCACAGCAACGCCGAGTGCCTGCGCGGCGGCGTCGCCCCGCGGCAGCACATTCAGGCGCGGCGCAGCGGGTACGATCGCCACCAGCACGATGACGAGCGCGGCGAGCGCCGTCCATGGCATCGCGCCGCCGTTCAGATCGCCGGTCAGCCAGAACAGCATGCCGCGCAGCCGATTGTCCGGCGCAAGGTTGAGCAACAGGGTAATGAGGGCGCCCCAGCCGGCCGCGATCACCGCGCCGGTCAGCAGCAAACGCGGCGACGTATCCTGCGGCTCGCCTCGCCACAACTCACGGCGTGCGAGGCCAAGCACCAGCAGGATCGACACGAAGGCGCCGGCGAACGCGCTGGCGTCGACGATCCACCACGCACAACCGGCGATCATCGCGACCAGCGCGAATGTCGCCGCGCCGCCGGAGACGCCTAATACGTAGGGTTCGGCCAACGGGTTGCGCAACAGCACTTGCAGCAGCGCACCGGCCAGCGCAAGCAACGCGCCGCACGCGAAGCCGGCCAGCGCGCGCGGCAAACGCAGCGTGCGCACGATCTCACCGGCAAGATCGCCGGACTCGACATGCGACGCGTGCGACGGCAGCAACGCCGCCAACACGCGCGCTGGCGCGAGCGACACGCTGCCCAACGCGAGCGACGCCATCAGCACAACCAGCGCGACTGCCGCGAGCACGAGCCAGATCGCGGCCGCGCGCTTCGCGCTCATCACGCGCAACGTGGTCGTGGACATCGGGCTCGAGCTACGGTTCATCGGCGCGTTCTCATGCAAATACGTTCGTCACTGCTGCTGCCAACCGACCGTGACATACGCACCGCGTCGCGGCGAGTTATATGAGTAGGCCGTTTCATAGTCCTTGTTCAACAGGTTCTGGATCTGCGCGGCGACATACCACGCCTTCGTGATGTTGTAGCGCGCCGACAGATTCACCACACCGTAGCCGCCCAGCATGCCGCTGCTATCTTCACGGGCGCCGCTGACGATCCACTCGCCGCCGACACGCCACCCGGCAATGCTGCGATTTACCGCCAGCGACGCGAAGCGCCTTGCACGCCGCACGAGATCGGTATCGCTATCGAGGTCGACGGCATTCTGCAGCGTTACCGACGCGCGCACGTCCGTCTTGCCCACATGGCCGCTCCACGATCCCTCAAGCCCCTGCACCTTCGCATGGCCGACGTTCTCGGCCAGATAGATGCCGGGCGTAACCTGCTCGTAGTCGATCAGATTCGAATAACGCGTCTGGAACACGCTAAGACGCATCACGCCAAGCGCGTTCGACGCGTACTGCAACGCTGCTTCGATCGAATGGCTGCGCTCCGGCTTGATCGACGGATTGCCGCTGATCGGATAGTACAGATCGTCGAAGCTCGGCGCGCGGAACGAATCCGAATAGCTTGCAGTCGCCTTCCAATGCTCAGTGATGTCAAAGCCGTAGCCGAGATAGTAACTGTTCGCCCCGCCGAAATCGGAATACTGATCGCGCCGCACGTTGGCCTGAATCTGATTGCGCCCAAAGCGCCCCGTGTAGCCGACAAAGCCCGAATCGACATGCCGGTCGGGAGCGGCGAACGTATCCGAGTCGAGACTCTGATCCAGATGCTCATAGCCGACCTGCAGTTTTTGCTGCGCGGCGAGCGCGAAATCGTTCTGCCACGTGTACTGGCGATTGTCGCTATCGAAGCGACCGTTGTAGATGCCGTTGGTATTCGCCACGCTGCGGTCGTCGCCTTCGGAAACGATGAAGTGCGTGGTCCACCAGTCGGTCAGTTTGCCGTTCGCGAACACCGACACCTGGCGCACTTTGCTGTAGAGGTTGTTCAGATCGGTCGGCACACCGTACGCGTTGTCGTAGCTGTTATTGCCGTTCGACTGGAAATAGGTGACGCCCGCGTCCCACTTGTCGCTGAACTTGTGACGCAGCGAAGCCGAGATGCTTTCGTTCAGATAGCCGTTCGCGTTCGGATTCGCGTTGGGTGCCTGTGACGGATTGAGCGACGAAAAACCGTCATCTTTCGAGCGCGCGAGCGAAATGCTGAAGGTGGTGTTGCCGTCTTTATCCAGCCCGCCGTTCACACCGGCTTGCTGCGTCTGCGTGTGATAGCTGCCATAGCCCACCGAAAAATTGAAACGCGGCGGATGGTCGCCGCCGTCTTTGGTGAACACCTGCACCACGCCGCCAATTGCGCCGGAGCCGTAAAGCGCGGACACGTTGCCATTCACCACTTCGACGTGATCGATCTGGTCGAGCGGAATCTGCGCGAGTTGCGGCGCGCCCAGGCTCACGGAGTCGACCCGTACGCCGTCGATCAGCAAAAGCGATTGCGTCGACGACGCGCCGCGCAGAAACAGACTCGTCGTGGAGCCCGGGCCACCGGTGCGCGAAATTTGCGCGCCGGGCGCGAGTTGCAGCAGACCGGGCAAATCGGTCGCGGTCGTATCGGCGATATCCTGCTGATCGAACAGCGTGGTCTGTGGGATCGCATCGGCGAGCGGTTGCGGCCCGCGCTCCGCGGTCACGACAACGGGCGACAACACCGCGGGTGACGAACCGGTCGCCCCCGTATCGGCAGAAGAAGAAGAAGAGGGCGACGAAGAAGAAGCAGCAGCTTGAGCATGCACGACGAGCGGCAGGCTCGCAACAGCGAGCAACGCCGCGCGAGCGATGGGGGACAGCATGGGATGACATTCCTGTGGATAGCGTGCGCGGCCCGCTTCCCCGCGGGCCGATGCGTAACGAGGCGCCCGCGTTGTTTTACGTTTGCGCGGGAACGAACCTCTCCCTCTGGCCGGTATCCGGGCTGGCGACACATCGATCCCGCCTTCCCACGCGTGACGCGCAGTGGCACACTCGCGTGTTCAGCTTCAAACACGCGATCAGGATCGACCTGCATGACGAATGCGGTCGCTTACCGTTGCGGGGGCAGCGCAGGTTAGCGCGTTCAGACGAGGCGCGCGCCCTGCTTCCCGTTTAACTGCGCACACTGTGGAAAAGCGTGCGCGAGCACCAAAGTGCGGCCAGTTTAGGAGCGGCCTTCAGGTCCGTCAAGAATGGTTAATCCGTGCGCAAACTGTTCTGTTAAGTGCAGGTTATTGTCCGATGCATGAGTTGTTTTTCATCATATGGTCGACAAAAGCCTGCACAAAGCGATGTTGTTACGTCTCGAAACGAGACAATTGTCGGAACGTGCGACATTCCGCGCTAAAATGCGATGTCTTTAGAGGACGCAGCAGATGCTCACCGAACTCGAAACACTTTCACAGAATATCGGCAAGCTGATCACGATCAGCCAACGCCACAATGAAGCGCGGCTCGCGCTCGAAGATCAGCTCGCCCAAACGCGCGCCGAAGCAGAGGCCACGCGCACGGAACTCGCGCTGATGCGCGAGGAGCGCGATGCACTGCAGGCGGAACGCGACGCGCTGTCGGCAAAGATCGACGATGCACAGGTGCGCCTCAATGCGATCCTCGAAAAACTGCCGCGGGCCCGCGCGCACAGCGAGCCGGACAATCAGCTCGATCTGCTCGAGGCCGCGCCGCATGAGGAAGAAGCGGAGAGCGACGTCACCCGCCATGGAGAAAATGCATGACCACCAAGCAGATCGAAGTATCGATTCTCGGCGTGCCCTATCGTCTCGCCTGCTCGCCGGAAACTGAAGGCGCGCTGCTTGAAGCGGTTGCACGCGTCGACGCCGAGATGTCGAAGATCCGCAATAGCAGCAACGTGCGCGGCACGGATCGCATTGCCGTCATGGCCGCGCTGTCGCTGGCATCGGAACTGCTTAAGCTGCAAAGCAGCGTGCGGCACGGAGAAGCATTTCCCGCTGAAGAAATCCGGCGTACAATGCACCAGATGAACGAGCAACTGGGTACTGTGATTCAGCAGTACAGCATGTAAAAGTATCTTGTAGCCGGTCCTGAGATCGGCTGCGGATTCAAACGAGGTGCATGAGCAAAGATTCATGCAAACGTTTTGAATTCAATCGGTTTGACTTCCCTGCCTGGTTCGCCAAGGTCATATATTCCTTGAACCAATGCCATGTGCACGGTTGTGGAAATTTGTAGCACGGGTGTGCGCGTCACTCTGTCTGATGTACCCGAAGTGCTGCTAACTGCGACCAATTCTGAACCCCCGGTTCAGGATGCCGGCCTAGCGGCTAAGGCGGGGACCTATTCAAACGGCATCGGACTTCGGTTCGGTGCCGTTTTTCTTTGGGCCTCGATTTTTCTTGCTGTATCAAACCTTTAACGTTCAATTCGATTCATGCGCTACTGGCTAATGAAGTCCGAACCGGACGAAGCAAGCATCGACCATCTTGCCCAGGCACCGCACCATACGTTGCCGTGGACTGGCGTGCGCAACTATCAGGCGCGCAACTTCATGCGCGACACGATGCAGGTCGGCGACGGTGTGCTGTTCTATCACTCGAGTTGTCCGGAGCCAGGTATTGCGGGGCTCGCGGAGGTATCGTCCACCGCGTATCCGGACCCCACTCAATTCGATAAGAAGAGCCCCTACTACGACCCGAAGTCGTCGCAGGAAACGCCGCGCTGGCTACTCGTCGATGTGGTGTTCAAGAAGAAGATCCCGTTGATTCCGCTTGCCGCGCTGCGCGAGCATGAGGAATTGAAGGACATGCGTGTGCTCGTCAAAGGCAACCGCCTGTCGATCACACCGGTGACCGAAGCTGAATGGCGCTTCATCACCAAACGTCTTGTTTAACGTTGCATACGCACATGTGACCCGTTGCGGCTTGTTTCACGCGCAAGTCTGTGCGCGGATGAAAGCAAACGTTGAGCAAACGTCAAATTAGGGAACCAAGCTCAGGTTACAAGCGCCTAACGGACTCGCAAACGTTGTGCCATCGCATGGCGTTCGCTCCAATCGTGCACAACCTGTTCAAGCAAGGAGTCCAAGAATGACGAAAAACACCGCACGTGCACTCGCTCTCGCTCTCGTATGCGCCGCCCCTGCCGCGTTCGCACTGACGCCGGCCATGGCCCGCGCGCAAGGCGTGACGCAGTATCAGCCCGTCGGCGTGCTGTCGCTGAATGCGCAAGCAAGCTCGGAAGTGCCGCAAGACGTCGTCGATATCACGCTGTTCTACGAGCAGGAAGCGAGCGATCCGTCCGCGCTCACCTCCACGCTGAACCAGCGCGCCGACGCAGCGCTGCAAAAAGCCAAGGGCGTGAACGGCGTAACAGCTCGCACCGGCTCCTTCTCTATCTACCCGTCCACCGATCGTGACGGCCGTATTTCCGCATGGCGCGGCCGTACTGAAGTTGTGCTCGAGTCGCACGACTTCGCCGCGGCGTCGAAACTCGCAGGCCAGATGGCATCGATCATGCAGGTCGGCAACGTGCAGTTCTCGCTGTCGCCTGAAGCGCAGCGTGCCGCGGAGCAGAAGCTCACCGGTGAAGCCATCAAGTCGTTCCGTGAGCAAGCCGCTTCTTCGGCGCAGGCGTTCGGCTACAACGGCTATTCGATTCGTGAAGTCAACGTCGGCCACAACGGCGTCATGCCCCGTCCGATGATGATGATGAGCGCACGTGCAATGGGTGCCGATGCTAAGGCATCCGCGCCGGTGCCGATCGAAGGCGGCACGTCGACGGTAACGGTCAATGTGTCGGGCTCGGTGCAGATGAAGTAACGCGTTTTTACGGCAGACGTCCTGCTGTAGAGAAAAAAGCCACGGCATGCCGTGGCTTTTTTTCATTGGCTACTCAGCTCACTACGATAAAACGTAGCGCTCAATTCGCGCCGACCGTCTGCGCCGGTTCACGCCGCGCACGGCGATAGGACCACACCAGTATCCCGATGCCCACGAGGATCATTGGCAGCGAGAGCCATTGGCCCATCGAGAGACCCATTGCCAAAAGCCCAAGGAAATCGTCCGGCTCACGCGCGAATTCCACCGTGAAACGCGCAAGGCCGTAGCCGATCAGGAACACCGCGGAAATCGCGCCCATCGGTTTCGGTTTGCGTGAGAAGAAGAACAGCACGAAGAACAGCGCCACGCCTTCCAGCGCGATCTCATACAACTCCGACGGATGACGCGGCAGCATGTGATATTGCGCGAATACGTCGTTCAGATGCCATTGCGCGGCCAGTTGCGGATGCGCGGTGAGCCACGCGGCATCATCGGGCGCGGCGCCTGGAAACAGCATCGCCCAGGGCGCTGACGGATCGGTCACGCGGCCCCACAACTCACCGTTGATAAAGTTGCCGAGGCGCCCTGCCGCGAGCCCGGTCGGCACCATTGGCGCGACGAAATCGGTGACCTGCAACCACGAGCGCTTGCGCTGATAGGCGAACAGCACCATCGCCAGCGTCACGCCGAGGAAGCCACCGTGAAACGACATGCCGCCTTCCCACACCTTGAAGATGTCGAGTGGATGCGCGAAGTAAAAGCTCGCCTTGTAGAACAGCACGTAGCCGAGCCGGCCGCCGAGGATCGTACCGAGCACGCCGTAAAACAGCATGTCGTCGATATCCTTAGCGGTCCAGCCCTGTGCGGCGACGTACGGCAAACGCAGCCGCAACCGGCCGACGACGATCGCCGCGATGAACGCAACGAGGTACATCAGTCCATACCAGCGCACAGCAAGCGGCCCCAGATGAATGGCAACGGGGTCGAAATTCGGGTGAATGAGCATCGTGTTGTTATGGGCAGTTCAGGTTCAGAAGCGGATTTCTAGTCGAGTTTCAAGTAGCAGCCGGCGGTGGGCGCATCATGCGGCGCATGCGTTGGACGGTTTCGCTTGCAATGCGTTCGCGGCAGCGGCTCACCTAGGCTCGCCTAAACACGAGGCGCCGCGAACTGCGCCTCCATGGTGGCCGCGTGCGCTCGGACGATCTCGATGAAGCCGGCCAACACCGGACTCACCTCCGCCGTGCGCCAGACCAGCCCCGTCTCGATCGCCGGCACCGATTCGGAGAGCGGCCGGTACACGACACCAGTGCGGCGCAGATTACGCAACGATTGCGGCACCAGTGCGACGCCCATCCCGGCCGACACAAGGCTCACGATCGTCTGCATCTGGATCGCCTCCTGGCCGACCCGGGGTGCCAGGCCCGCCACGCCGTAGCAATCCATAATGATGTCATAAAAGCCTGGCGCCAGACGTCTTGGGAAGATCACGAGCGGCTCGTCGGCGACGTCGCGCAGGCTGATGGGCGTTTCCAGCCACTCCGCGTGCGAGTCAGCCTTGGAGCCGGCGGCGCGGCCCACGCGCTGCGCCATATCCGTCGACATCGCGATCACCAGCGGCTCGCGGGCGATCGGCAACCACGAGAGCTGGGTGGCATGGCGCGACGGTAGCGGCGCGATCACGAGGCCTGCGTCGATGCGCCCGGCCACCAGTTCCTCGATCTGGACGTCGCTGGTGGCTTCGGTCAGTTCGAGGCGCACCCGTGGATGGCGCACGCCGAAATCGCGCAGCAGCAACGGCAGCAGGCCGTAATCGGCCGTCGAGACGAAGGCCAGCGACAGCGCCCCGGCCTCGCCTCGCGCGAGGCTCTGCGCCAGCGGCCGCAGCCCCTCGGCGCTCGCCAGCAGGCGCTGCACTTCGGGCAGCAGGTCAGCACCAACCGGCGTGAGTTCCACCGAGCGCTTGGTGCGCGCAAACAACTCGACGCCGAGCGTTTCCTCCAACGCCCGAATCGCCTGCGACAACGGCGGCTGCGTCATGGAAAGACGCACGGCCGCCCGCCCGAAGTGCTTTTCTTCGGCGACGGTCACGAAATAGCGCAACTGGCGCAGGTCAGGAATCGTAGGCAACATGATTAATACATTTTACGACCTAATCGAGCCTGAATAATATATTGGACACGCGCTTCGCAAAACTGCACCCTTGCGCAACGCGTCGGAACTAAACTGAACTGACCAGAAGCGCCGTATCGGCCGACGCCGCCGGCAACGCATTGGCAGCGTCAGCGCAGCCTTTGCGGCAGCACCTGAGCCCCGCATACGCAGCACGGATCAAAACAAAACAGATTGGAGTTCCCCATGGCATACAACCGTCGTTCGAAGAACATCACGCAAGGCGTGGCGCGCTCACCGAACCGCTCGATGTACTACGCACTCGGCTACGAAAAGGCCGACTTCGACAAGCCGATGATCGGCATCGCCAACGGCCACTCGACCATCACGCCGTGTAACGCCGGCCTGCAGCGTCTGGCCGACGCGGCCGTCGCCGCGGTCAAGGGCGCGGACGCGAATCCGCAGATCTTCGGCACGCCGACGATCTCGGACGGCATGTCGATGGGCACCGAAGGCATGAAGTACTCGCTGGTGTCGCGCGAAGTCATCTCCGACTGTATCGAGACGTGCGTGCAGGGCCAGTGGATGGACGGGGTGGTCGTGATCGGCGGCTGCGACAAGAACATGCCGGGCGGCATGATCGGCATGCTGCGCACCAACGTGCCGAGCATCTACGTGTATGGCGGCACGATCCGTCCGGGTAACTGGAAGGGCACCGACCTGACCATCGTGTCGTCGTTCGAAGCAGTGGGCGAATTCACGGCCGGCCGGATGTCGCAGGAAGATTTTGAAGGGGTCGAAAAGAACGCGTGCCCGTCCACGGGTTCGTGCGGCGGCATGTACACCGCCAACACGATGAGCTCGTCGTTCGAAGCGATGGGCATGTCGCTGCTGTATTCGTCGACAATGGCCAATCCGGACCAGGAAAAGGTCGACTCGGCGGCCGAATCGGCACGGGTGCTGGTCGAAGCGGTCAAGAAGGATCTGAAGCCGCGCGACATCGTCACGAAGAAGTCGATCGAAAACGCCGTGGCCGTCATCATGGCCACGGGCGGCTCGACCAACGCCGTGCTGCACTTCCTCGCCATCGCCCACGCGGCTGAAGTGGAATGGACCATCGAAGACTTCGAGCGCATGCGCAAGAGGGTGCCGGTGATCTGCAACCTGAAGCCGTCGGGCCAGTTCGTGGCGACCGATCTGCACAAGGCCGGCGGCATTCCGCAAGTCATGAAGATCCTGCTCGACGCAGGCCTGTTGCACGGCGATTGCATCACGATCACCGGCAAGACGATCGCTGAAGAACTGAAGGACGTGCCGAGCAAGCCACGCGCCGATCAGCAGGTGATTTTCCCGATCGAGCAAGCGCTGTACAAGGAAGGCCATCTGGCGATCCTGAAGGGCAACCTGGCCGTCGACGGCGCCGTCGCCAAGATCACCGGCCTGAAGAACCCGGTCATCACCGGCCCGGCCCGCGTGTTCGACGACGAGCAAAGCGCGCTGGAAGCGATTCTGGCCGACAAGATCGTGGCCGGCGACGTGGTCGTGCTGCGCTACCTCGGCCCGAAGGGCGGCCCCGGCATGCCGGAAATGCTCGCGCCTACGTCCGCGATCATCGGCAAGGGACTCGGCGAAAGCGTCGGCCTGATCACCGACGGCCGCTTCTCGGGCGGCACGTGGGGGATGGTGGTCGGTCACGTCGCGCCGGAAGCCTTCGTGGGCGGCACGATCGCGTTTGTGCAGGAAGGCGACTCGATCACGATCGACGCGCACAAGCTGCTCCTGCAACTGAACATCGACGACGCCGAACTGGAACGCCGCCGCGCTGCATGGCAGCAACCGAAGCCGCGTTACACGCGTGGCGTGCTGGCGAAGTACTCCGCGTTGGCGCTGCCGGCCAACAAGGGCGCGGTGACGGGCTAAGCGGGCATTAAGCACACGCTGCGCTGATCCGCCTCGATTCACCTCGATTGGCCGGGGCTTACGCGCAGCATCGCTCGACGCCACGTCGGCTGCGTCAGTTACGAAAAAGCGCAAAGGGGCGCACGGGAAACCGTGCGCCCCTTTCCTTTTATAATGCATGCACTACGAGTCGGGCACCTGCACCGACGGAGACCAGAATGAAATCAATGTCGTATGCAGCGCTCGCGGCGGCCAGCGTGCTGAGCGCTATGTTAGGCGCCGGCAGTCCGGCGGCGCACGCGGAAGTGCCCACCGCCCTCGCGCTTGCCCAGCAGCAGAACTGCATGAGCTGCCACTCGGTGACACGTCCCTTCATGGGACCGGCGCTGCATGACGTCGCCTCGAAATATGCCGGCCGCGAGGATGCCGCTACCTATCTGAAGCACAAGATTCTGGATGGCAGCACGGGCGTGTGGGGCGCGGTGCCGATGCCCGCGAATACGCAACTCACGCCCGATCAGGCGGCTACGCTGGCGAGCTGGGTGATGACGCTCAAATAACGGCGCTTAAACGAAAACTCAAATGAACCCCGCTTGATGAAAGCGGTGAGCGCGCCCGGATAACGGCACGCCCCCAGCCACGATCAGGCGCTGCCCGAGCGCCGCGCGATCTCCTGATCGACCGCTTCCCTGACCCAGCCGGTCAATTCCGTCTCCAGCGCCAGCGCCACTTCGCGCGTGATCTGGTTGACGAGCCAGGACGTGTGATCCTGCAACGCATCGCGGCAACGTGCTTCGATAATGCCGCGCCCCTCGCCCGTCAGAAAACCCGCGAACCGTCCACGCAGACGTTCGGCGATGACATCGGCATCAAGATTCGGTTGCGGCTGCGCTTCGTGAGCGATATCCGGCGGCACGATCGTACCCGCCTCGATCGGCGCATGCGGTTCAGCCCGGTCGAAGACGCCCGCAGACGCAAAGGCCGGCTCATGTCCGTGCCGGTGATCGGCAGCATGGTGTGCCCTCGAACGCTTTTTCGGGTGGGCGTGCTCGGCCGGATGCGCTTGCTCCGACACATGCGCTTGCTCCGCCACGTGCGCTTGCTCAGCCACGTGCGCTTGCTCAGCCACGTGCGCGGGCTCCGGCGCGAGCGTCGGCTCCTTCTGTGCCTGCAGGGTTTCTGGCGCAAGCACCGGCTCAGGCTCGTGCCTGGGTTCCGGCGTAAGGACCGGTTCTTGCGCAGTCGCGGGATCGGCCGCCGGCTGGGTAGCCGGCGCCGCTGCGCCACCCTCCACCTGGCGCGCCTGGGCAGGATGGCCCGGCACGAGAATCTCGTTCAGAACCGGGATCGAACTATCGTTAGGATCGGACACGCGCGCTCTCCGTGTTTGAGTCCAAGCCGAGGCAGGCCGCGCGCGCGTCGAATCCATCCGACAAAACACCACGCGACGCGGACGAAATGGTGCCTAGCTGCCTTGCTTGTAGTTGTTCAAAGCATAGCCGCGATCGCGATAGAAACGATAGCGTTCGCGGCCCGCCGCGAGTTCGTCGTGTGCGTTACCGACCACTTCCAGCAATCTCTCGAAACGGGCGAATTGCGCCGGCACCGTGGCGCCGAGATTGAGCAGCACCTGATGATGCGGCACATCATCGAGGTTCGAGGCCAGCACAATTGGTGTTTGCGCGGCGAGCGGCGTGCCCGCCATGCAGTGCGGCACGAAATCGAGGGGCGAGAAGGTCCACAACTGCTCGTCGAAAGCCCGCAGACGCTCGGGCTCGGCCAGCACGATGGTCGGCTGGCCCGCCTGATACGCCTTGCGGATCAGGCGGCACGCATACAGCAGCGAATCGCCGACGTTCGAGTGAAAATCGATTCTCGTCATCGGCAGCTCCGCTTTGCGTCTACAGCGACGCCTGTAACCTTACTGCAATGCGTCATTGTGCAGCGCGACCGTCCGCGGCCCTACCGTCCGCGGCCCGGTCGATGAGGAACTGCGCGAGCAAGGGCACCGGGCGGCCGGTGGCGCCCTTCGCCGCGCCGCTCTTCCACGCGGTGCCGGCAATGTCCAGATGGGCCCACGGATACGCTTCAGTGAAGCGCGACAGGAAGCACGCCGCCGTCACGCTGCCCGCCGGACGGCCGCCGATGTTGGCCAGGTCCGCGAAATTCGACTTGAGCTGATCCTGATACTCGTCGTCGAGCGGCATGCGCCAGGCCGGGTCGGAGGCTTCACGCGAGGCATCGAGCAGTTCGCCCGCCAGCGCGTCGTCTTTCGAGAACAGACCGCTGTTGTGATGACCCAGCGCGATGATGCAAGCGCCCGTCAGCGTGGCGATGTCGATCACCGCCGCCGGCTTGAAACGCTCGGCATAGGTCAGCGCGTCGCACAGGATGAGCCGGCCTTCGGCGTCCGTATTCAGCACTTCGATCGTGAGGCCCTTCATGCTGGTGACGATGTCGCCCGGCTTGGTGGCGGTGGCCGACGGCATGTTCTCGACAGCCGGGATAATGCCGACCACATTGATTTTCAGGCCCATTTCGGCGACGGCGCGCAACGTGCCCAGCACCGAACCGGCCCCGCACATGTCGTACTTCATCTCGTCCATGCCTTCGCCCGGCTTCAGCGAAATGCCGCCAGTATCGAACGTGACGCCCTTGCCGACCAGCACCACCGGCGCGGCTTTCGCGGCGCCGCCGTGGTACTGCAGCACGATGAACTGAGCCGGTTCGACCGAGCCGGCCGTGACCGACAGGAACGAGCCCATCTTCAGGGCTTCGCACTGCTTTTCGCCGAGCACTTCGACTTTCAGCTTCCAGTCTTTGGCGAGCTTCTTCGCGGTGTTGGCAAGATAGGTCGGCGTGCAGACATTGCTCGGCAGGTTGCCGAGGTCGCGCGTCAGATCCATGCCGTTGGCAAGCGCGGCGCCCTGCTTGGCCGCGAGCTTGGCGGCCTTCTCATCGCCGGTGTTGACGCTGAACACGATGCGCTTCAGGGCGCGCGGCGCGTTGTCCGGCTTGCTCTTCATCTGTGTGAAGCGGTAGCTCAACTCGCGCAGCGCGAGGATCGCGGCGCGCACGCCCCAATCGGCCGAGCGCTCGAGGATCGGCAGTTGGGCGAGCGTGAAGGTGACCTGGACGATCTTGGTGCCGAGCAGTGCGCGCCAGGCGGCCCGCACGGCTTCACCGTAGGCTTTCTGACTGAAAGCATCCTGCTTGCCGAGGCCGACCAGCAATACGCGCGAAGCGCCGATGCCCGAGACTTCGTGCAGGAACAGGGTGGTGCCGGCCTTGCCGTCCATGTCGCCGGCCTTGATGACGCGGGTCAGGAGGCCCTTGGTGGCCACGTCGATCTCCAGCGCAGCGCCCGAGAGCGTTTGCGACTCGAACACGCCGATTACGATGCAATCGGATTTCCCGGTCAGGAAACCGTTTGACGAGCCTTTGGTCCAATCACAGGCTTTTATGCTAAAGTCCATCGCGCTTGTCCTCGGATAAAATCTGGGCTTAGGATGAAAGCCGCAATTATCCGCTATTTTTCCCGCGGCGGCTGCACCGGAGGCGTGACGGGAACCAATCCGTGCGTCACTGAGAGCGCCCCACCTCATCATCAATAATGATCTTCGAACGCTCCCTCCAGCGCGAACTCGCGTATACGGCTGGTGCCGTGTTCATGGTTCTCCTCACGCTCGTGCTGACGACGATGATGATCCGCATCGTCGGCCTCGCGGCCTCGGGCGAGATCGACCCGCGCGACGTGCTGGTCCTGATCGGCCTGACTGTGATCGGCTACCTGGCGATCATGCTCGTCGCGACCCTGTTCGTGTCGATCCTGTTCGTCCTGACACGTTGGTACAAAGACTCCGAGATGGTCGTGTGGCTGTCCTCCGGCGTCAGCCTGACGCAATTCATCAAGCCGATCGCCATTTTTTCCACGCCGATCATCATTCTCATCATGTTCTTCGTGTTCGTCGGCTGGCCGTGGTCGAACCAGCAGAACAAGCTGCTGCGCGCGCGTTTCCAGCAGCGCGACGAAGTCTCGCTGCTCGCGCCGGGTCAATTCCGCGAGTCGGCCACCAACCACCGCGTGTTCTTCATCGAGAAGATGTCGCCCGACCAGGCGCGCGTCGAGAACGTCTTCGTGACCAGCACGGAGAACGGCAAGGTCAACGTGGTCGTGTCGAAAACCGGCCACACCGAAACTGATAAGAACGGCGACCGCTTTGTCGTGCTGGAAAACGGCCGCCGCTATGACGGCGAACCGGGCCACCCCGATTTCCGCATCATGGAATTCGACCGCTACGGCCTGAAGATCCAGAGCCAGCCGGTCGTCAACACGCCAACTACCACCAGCTTGCCCACGCTCACGCTCCTGCGTAACCGCACCGACGACAATCTCGCCGAATTCGCCTGGCGCGCGGGGCTGCCGCTGATCGCGATCAACCTGATGCTGCTGGCGATTCCGCTTGCGCACCAGAACCCGCGGCGCAGCCGCACGATCAATCTGGTGATGGCCGTCCTGATCTATCTGACGTATTCCAATCTGCTTAATGTCGTGCAGTCGTGGATCGAGCAAGGCAGGATGTCGTTCGCGGTTGGACTGGTGGGCCTGCACGTTATTGTGGCGGTGATCGTCGCGTTCATCTTCTGGCTGCGCGTGCGCAACCGGCCGCTATTCACGCGGGCGATGTTCAGCCGTTCGCAGGGGGCCTGACCGATGCGCATCTATGAAAGGTATTTCGCGCGTCAGATCTATCTCACGTTCATCTTTATTCTGTTCGCGTTTTCGGGTCTGTTCTTCTTCTTCGACCTGATCAACGAACTGAATTCCGTCGGCCACGGCAACTACAAGTTCCAGTACGCGGTGCTGCGCGTCGCGCTGCAAACGCCGTCGCGCTTCTACGAAATCATTCCGGTTGCTGCGTTGATCAGCGCGATCTACGTGTTCGCGCAAATGGCGGCGAACTCCGAGTACACGATTTTTCGCGTGTCCGGCCTCGCCACCAATCAGGCGCTGCGCTCGCTCATGAAGATCGGCATTCCGCTCGTGTTCCTGACTTACCTGATCGGCGAAGTGGTCGGTCCGTACACGGATCAGTTGTCGGAACGCGTGCGGCTCGAGGCATTGGGGTCGTCGGTATCGAGCAACTTCGAGTCGGGTGTGTGGGTGAAGGACACGCTGACGGCGCGCGCGGACGGCGAGCAGGTGACGCGCTTCGTCAACGTTGGCGAATTGAAGCCGGACGCGACGATCAGCAACGTGCGCATCTACGAATTCGATTCGAAGTTCCGCCTCTCGAACGTGCGGATTGCGAAGAGCGGCACGTATCAGCCGCCGGGTCATTGGCAACTGACTGATGTGACGGACACGCAACTGATCGACGTCCCTCCTCCTCCGGGCACGCCGGCCGATGCGTTGAATCCGGTGTACCGTGCAAAGCAGGTGGAGTTGCCGGCGTATTCGCTGCGCTCGGAACTGACGCCACAGATCTTGTCGGTGCTACTGGTGTCGCCGGACCGGATGTCGATGTTCAATCTGTTCCGCTACATCCAGCATTTGACCGAGAATCATCAGGACACGCAGCGGTATGACATTGCGCTGTGGCGCAAGCTGCTGTATCCGTTTGCGGTGTTCGTGATGCTGGTGTTGTCGCTGCCGTTTGCGTATCTGCATACGCGCGCCGGCGTGGTGGGTGTGAAGGTTTTCGGCGGGATTATGCTGGGGATGAGTTTCCAGCTGTTCAATACGCTGTTCTCGCATATCGGCACGTTGAATACGTGGCCTGCGCCGTTGACTGCGGCTACGCCTGGGCTCGTTTATCTCGTGCTCGGGCTGGTCGGGTTGAAGTGGGTTGATCGCCATTAGGGGCCTTTGTCATGGCTACGCATGGACTTGTTTTGTTTGCGCATGGCGCGCGGGATGTGCGGTGGCGGGAGCCATTTGAAAGGCTCGCTGAGAAGGTTCGCGCTGCGCGCGGCTCTGATGCTGAGGCTGGGCCGGTTTTGTTGGCTTTTCTTGAGTTGATGGAGCCGGATTTGCCTACCGCTGTGGGGTCTCTTGTCTCCGACGGGTGTTCTGTTGTGACTGTTGTGCCTGTGTTTTTTGGGCAAGGTGGGCATGTTCGCAGGGATCTGCCGGAGGTGATCGAGAGGTGTCGGGGGGCGTATCCTGCTGTCGAGATTAAGTGCGCTACGGCGGTTGGCGAGGATGAGGGTGTGTTGGACGCTGTTGCTGGGTATTGCCTTCGGCAGGGTTGATTTTGTTTGCCTGCTCGGTGCTTTTGTCTGTTTGCCTAGGGCGTTGGCCTTTCCTTGATTTGCTAGTGGTCTATTAGCGTTGCCCCTGTGCGGGGCGGCACCTACTTTTCTTTGCCGGCTGCAAAGAAAAGTAGGCAAAAGAAAGCAGCTCAAACCGCTACTGCTAAGTGGGCACCGTGGTCTGCTGCGGGTAGTGGTACATCTGGAATCCGTGTTCTCGCACATTCCGCGCTAGTGACAAAGGGCTCATCAGCTCCCACTCCGCACTGCGTGCGTCGCGGACGGGTCTGCATGGGAAACCGCCGGCTTCGGTTGAGTTGAGGTCCGTGGGGGCCGTCGGCTTCGCCTCGGCGATGCGCTGAGAATATCGGGTTTTTGAATTGACGCTTGGTGAACCAAGCAGCTAGTGCCGTGACTTAGAAGCTTGTTGCATCAATTCTCCGTTCTTTCTGGAATGACGAAGTGCTGATTAAAAAGCCGCTCGGACTCGCGTAGTCCTTCGTCCGTAAAAATCACGGACTTCGTCTTGTTGACGGGGTCTTCGATGAAGCCTCTTTCATGGAGTCGGTTCAGCACATCCCAGTCAAAGCCCTTCCATGCGCGGTATCGGTCATGCAGGGTCAGGTAGAGAAGGGCTAGGGCGACTTCGTCAATTGCATCGATATTGATATTCATGGTGTTCCTGCTGCAGCCTTCCGGACCCGCACTAAAACCGTTCGAGGCTAGCCAGCGTCTCATCAGTTGACCTACTCCAGACAAACGGTTTGCGTGACCGCCGTCTGCCCATCGTTGCCTCCTCGTCTCAAGTGCCAGACAAAACACTTTAGTACGTGATCGGCATCATCCAATGAATTTTTAACTCAAGACGCTGATGATCTCAAGTGTGCCCTAACGCCGGAAGCAGCTATTGACCTAATAGCGCAGCAGTGAGCGTAACGACAGCTAGTTGCTGGCAGGATTTCCGCAGCGTGTCGACAACAACGCACGGGTTTGGTGAAGTACCGCGTCGGCGCGCGCAGCGCCGCCGGAAGTATGACGCCCTTGTCACAGACGCCGAATGTGCGAGAACACAGATTCCAGATGCCCCACTACCCGCAGCAGACCACGGCGCCCACTTAGCAGTAGCGGTTTGAGCTGCTTTCTTTTGCCTACTTTTCTTTGCAGCCGGCAAAGAAAAGTAGGTGCCGCCCCGCACAGGGGCAACGCTAATAAACCACTAACAAATCAAGGAAAGGCCAACGCCCTAAGAGCACTGACAAACAAGCGCCGCAAAAGGCAGAAAACCTCAAGCAGCCACCAACATCCCATCCGCGGAGCGAACCACCTGCTGCCGAGCAGCAAAAGCCTCCCCAATCATCAGAAGACTAGGCTGCGAAGCATCAAGCCACTGCTGAGCCTCACCGCACGCGAGCCCCGAAAGCGTAAGAGTAAGCATCCGCTCACGAGGCGTACTACAAGCCTCGACAATCGCCACCGGAGTCGCCCCATCGCGCCCAGCATCAATCAACTCCTGTGCTATCTCAGGCCCACTATCCCGCCCCATGTAAAACACGAGCGAATCAGCATTCACCTGCTCACGAATCGCCGCAGTATCCGCCGCCCGGCTATGCGTAGCCAACGCAACGCTACGAGACACGCCGCGAAGCGTCAACGAACGCTTCAAAGAAGCCGCACTAGCCAGCGCAGCCGTAATCCCAGGCACCACCTCATACTCGATACCAGCCGCCTCAAGCGCCCGCATCTCCTCATCCGCGCGCCCAAACAACATCGGATCGCCGCCCTTCAAACGCACCACCACATCGTGCTCAAGCGCCGCATCCACAATCTGCTTGTTGATGAACTGCTGCGCCGTCGACAGCTGCCCGCACCGCTTGCCAACCGCAATCCGCCGCGCGTGGGAAGGTGCGTAGTCGAGCATTGCCGGCTCGACAAGCGCGTCATGCAACACGACATCCGCCGCGCCGAGCAGCCGCGCGCCGCGCACCGTGATGAGATCCGCGGCCCCTGGCCCTGCACCGATCAGATACACCTTACCCATTCGCCTTAACCCCATTCGTCCAGTTCGTGCGAAACCCAAAGCCGCGAGCGCCCGTTAGTTACCCAGTCGGTGACTCAAGCCGAAAACGACCGGATCATCCCAGCCGCGACGGTGTGATGCGTCGCTTCGTCGATCAGCACGAATGCGCCCGTGCCCTGATGCGAGTCGTACACGTCGCACACCAGCGGCTTTTGCAACGTCAGCGACACACGGCCGATGTCGTTCATCGTCAGGTCCTTGCGATCGGTTGCCTGCGACAACGTATGCACGTCGAGCACTTCCTTGATCGCGCCAATCCGAGCGAACACCGTGTTGGTGGTCTGCTTCAGCAAGTACTTGCGTTGCGTCGACAGCGGCGTGTCGTCGAACCAGCACAAGTCGGCTTCCAGCTTCTTGGCCGGTTCCGGCGCCGCTTCGCGCAGCACGAAGGTGTCGCCGCGCGATACGTCGACGTCTTCCGCCAGGCGAATCGTCACGGTTTGGCCGGCAAACGCGCGGTCCACCGCTGCCGTTCCGCCCGTCACCGGTGCGATGATCTCGGCAACCGTCGCTTCACGGTTCGCCGGCAGCACGACGATGGTATCGCCGACCTTCACCTCGCCCGCTTCGACACGGCCCATGTAGCCGCGGAAATCGTCGGCCTGGCTGCCGTCCTGACGCGCGACCCATTGCACCGGGAAACGCAGCGCCTGGCCCGTCGGAACTTCCACCGGCAACGCTTCGAGCAAATCGAGCAGCGGCTCGCCCGCGTACCACGGCATGCTTTCGCTAGCCGTCACGATGTTGTCGCCCTTCAGCGCCGACACCGGCACGAAGCGCACATCGTTCAGACCGAGTTGACGCGCGAGTTCGACATACGCATCGCGAATCTCGTTGAAGCGCGTTTCGCTGTAGTCGACGAGGTCCATCTTGTTGATCGCGACGATCGCATGCTGCAAGCCCAGCAACTTCACCAGCGCGCTGTGGCGCTTGGTTTGCGGCAGCAGTTGCGCAACGCCGTCGATGAACGTTACACGCGTTGCGTCGACCAGGATGATCGCTGCATGCGCGGTCGATGCACCCGTCACCATATTGCGCGTGTACTGTTCGTGGCCCGGCGTGTCGGCGATGATGAACTTGCGCTTGGCCGTTGCGAAGTAACGGTAGGCAACGTCGATCGTGATGCCCTGCTCACGTTCGGCTTCGAGGCCGTCCGTCAGCAGCGACAAATCGATTTCGTCGCCAACGGTACGCTTATTTTTTGCGCGCGACAGTGCCGAGAGCTGGTCGCTCAGCACGGCCTTGCTGTCGTACAGCAGGCGGCCGATCAACGTGCTCTTGCCATCGTCGACGCTACCCGCAGTAATGAAACGCAGCACGCCGAGGTCTTCTGGTTGGTGAATACCGCTCATGATTGTCTTACCCTCTGTCGATCGGAGTTAGCGCTTTAGCGCTTACTCCGATCCCATGCAACTTGTTGCGGTCGATCGGAGTTAGGGCGAAGCACTAACTCCAGTCCCATATTAGAAATAACCTTGCTTCTTACGCTGTTCCATCGCGGCTTCGGAGACTTGATCGTCCATCCGCGTCGCGCCGCGTTCCGTGATTTCGGTCACGGCCGTTTCGGCGATGATTTTCTCGAGATCGTCCGCATCGCTTTCCACCGGGCACGTGCAGCTGATATCGCCCACGGTGCGAAAACGGACCAGCGCGGTTTCGCTGGTCTCGCCTTCACGCATCGGCGTAAGCGGCGTAACCGGCACGAGCAGGCCGTTGCGGCGCACGATCTCGCGTTGATGCGCGTAATAGATCGACGGCAGTTCGAGCTGTTCGCGGGCGATGTACTGCCACACGTCGAGTTCGGTCCAATTCGAAATCGGGAACACGCGCAGGTGTTCACCGTTATGCAGACGCGCGTTATACAGGCTCCACAGTTCCGGGCGCTGCGCCTTCGGATCCCATTGGCCGAATTCGTCGCGGAACGAGAAGATGCGTTCTTTTGCACGGGCCTTTTCTTCGTCGCGGCGCGCACCGCCGATCAGCGCGGTGTACTCGTGTTCAGCGATCGTTTCGAGCAGCGTCACGGCTTGCGCGGCATTGCGCGAATCCAGTTCGCGGCGCAGACGCACCGTGCCGCGCTTGATCGAATCTTCGACGTGACCCACCACCAGTTCAGCGCCGATTTCTTTCGCGCGGCGATCGCGGAAGTCGATCACTTCGTCGTAGTTGTGACCGGTGTCGATATGCACGAGCGGGAACGGCAGTACAGTCTTGCGATTCGCGCCGATGCCGAAGGCTTTCAGCGCGAGATGCAGCACCACGACCGAATCCTTGCCGCCCGAAAACAGCAACGCAGGCTTGCTGCATTCGGCGACCAGTTCGCGCAGGATGTGGATCGACTCGGCTTCGAGCCAATCGAGGTGGTCCATCCGGTTCGCCGTGTTGGTAAGCGGTGCATTCACAGTGGAATCGAGCGTGGTGCTCATGTTTGGGTCCTTCGTTGATTCGCGTCGCAAGCGGTTGCCTGCGTCGCGGAAGTATTCAAATCGGTATGTGCGGCGTTCAGGTCAAAAACCAAGGCCTGAACGTCCTGAATGCTTTATGCCGAAGCGTTCTCGCTGCTGACTGGGATCGGCGTAATCGTCGTGATGTGCAGTCCGCATTCCTTCGTATCGCGCGACTCCCACCACCAGCGCCCTGCCCGGCTGTCTTCACCGGGACGGATCGCGCGGGTACAAGGCTCGCAGCCAATGCTCGGATAACCGCGCGCATGCAGCGGATTGACCGGCACGTCCAACGCTTTGAGGTAGTCCCACACCTCAGCTTCGGTCCAGTCCGTCAGCGGATTGAACTTGGCGATGTTGCGAGCGGCGTCGTGTTCTTCCTCGTGCAGTTCAGCACGCGTCACCGACTGCTCGCGGCGTTGGCCCGTCACCCATGCGCTGACATCCGACAGCGCGCGGTTCAACGGCTCGACCTTGCGGATTTCGCAGCAGCGCTTGCGCAGATCGACGCTTTCATAAAACGCGTTCAGGCCATGCGAGCCGACATACTCTTCAACCGCGGCGGCTTGCGGGTGAAACTGCTCGATATCGTAGCCGTAGCGCTCTTTCACGCGATCGAGCATGCCGAGCGTTTCAGCATGCAGACGGCCCGTGTTCAGCGAGAAGATGCCGATCTTCACGCCGCGCGACAGAATCGCGTGCGTGAGCAGCATGTCTTCCGCTGCGAGGCTGCTGGCGAGCTTCACATTCGCGTGACGCGCGGCGATCGAGTCGAGCAGCGCATTAAGGCGCTCGACCTTCGCGGCGAGTTCCGGCGTGAGCAGTTGTGCGCCGCTCATGCCGAGACCTTTGCCAGTTCGCCCGCTTCGCGGCGGCGGAACAGCGGCGACGAGTTCACCGCACCCTGATAGTTAAAGCTGAATTCGTCGAACGCCTTGAGCGCGTCGTCGAAGTCTTTGTCTTCACGCAATGCGTAAGCGTCGAAGCCGCAGCGGAACATGAACGTCAACTGATCGCGCAGCACGTCGCCGATCGCGCGCAGTTCGCCCTTGTAGCCATAGCGCTCACGCAGCAGGCGGCCGATGCTGTAGCCGCGGCCGTCGCGGAACACCGGGAAGTCCACGCCGATCAGCGCGATCGTGTCGAAGTCGCCGACGATATCCGCCGGTTCGCTTTCCGGCGCGAGCCACACGCCGATTTCAGCGGTGCTGCGCGAAGCGATCAGCGCGTCGCGCGAAGCCTGCCACAACGCGAGCGGCACCAGCACCTTGCCGGCCGGCAAGGCGTCGACTGCGGGCAGCGTGCCGTCTTCAGCGGCGCGCACCACCGTCCAGTCGTCGTTGACGATCGCGCGATTCTTGATAATAGAAGCCATCTGTTCAGTATCCTTTTCGCGGTTACGCGTGAGCCGGTTGACGCGAGGCGTACACACGTTCCTTGAACGGGGCCATGCCGATGCGGTTGTACGTTTCGATGAAGCGCTCGCCTTCGTGGCGATTCTCCACGAACGTGTCGATCACTTTGCTCATCACGTCCGGCATTTCTTCCGCCGAGAACGACGGGCCGATCACGCGGCCGAGATGCGCGCCGGTTGCACCCGTGCCCTGCTCGCCACCGAGCGTCACCTGGTACCACTCCGAGCCGTCCTTATCGACGCCCAGAATGCCGATGTTGCCGACGTGGTGGTGACCGCAGGCATTGATACAGCCCGAGATGTTCAGCGATACGTCGCCGAGGTCATACACGTAGTCGAGATCGTTGAAGCGTTCCTGAATCGCCAGCGCAATCGGAATCGACTTGGCATTCGCGAGCGAGCAGAAATCGCCGCCCGGGCACGCGATGATGTCGGTCAGCAAGCCGATGTTCGGCGTCGCGAAACCTTGCGCCTTGGCCTTTTCCCACAGCGCGAACAGGTCGCGCTTCTTCACGTTCGCGAGAATCAGGTTCTGTTCGTGCGACACGCGGATTTCGCCGAGCGAGTATTCGTCGGCCCAATCGGCGACCGCTTCCATCTGCACGTCGGTTGCATCGCCCGGCGCGATCGTCGTCGGCTTCAGCGACAACGTGACGGACGAATAACCCTCGACCTTGTGCGGACGCACGTTACGTTCGACCCAACGGGCGAACGCACGGTTTTCCAGCAGATGGTTCTCGAACGAAGCATCCGTATCCGGCAGCTTTTCGTACACCGGCGGCTGGAAGTATTGCGACACGCGGTCGACTTCAGCCTGCGTCAGCGTCGAAGGACCGTCCTTCAGGTGTTGCCATTCTTCTTCGACCTGCGCCGAGAATTTCTCCGGGCTCAGTGCCTTCACGAGAATCTTGATGCGCGCCTTGTACATGTTGTCGCGGCGGCCATAGCGGTTGTACACGCGCAGCACGGCTTCGCAGTATGTCAACAGGTGTTGCCACGGCAGATCGGTACGTATGATTGCGCCGATGATCGGCGTACGGCCCATGCCGCCGCCGGCCAGGATGTCGGCCACCAGCTCGCCCTGCTCGTTCTTCCTCAGATACACGCCCATGTCGTGAATCTGCACGGCAGCACGGTCTTCCTTCGAACCCGACACGGCGATCTTGAACTTACGCGGCAGCCAGGCGAATTCCGGGTGGAACGTCGACCATTGGCGCAGGATTTCTGCCCACGGACGCGGATCGACCACTTCGTCCGGCGCTACGCCGGCAAACTGGTCGGCCGTGATGTTGCGGATACAGTTGCCCGAGGTCTGGATGCCGTGCATCTGGACGGCCGCGAGCTTGCGCAGGATTTCCGGCGTTTCTTCGAGCTTGATCCAGTTGTACTGGATGTTCGAGCGCGTCGAAAAGTGACCGTAGCCGCGGTCGTGCTCGCGCGCGATCTGGGCCAGCACGCGCATCTGGTCGCTGCGCAGGTTGCCGTACGGAATCGCGATGCGGTGCATGTACGCGTGACGTTGCATGTACAGGCCGTTCTGCAGGCGCAGCGGACGGAACTCCTCTTCGCTCAATTCGCCCGACAAGCGGCGGCGAACCTGATCGGCGTATTGCGCGACCCGCTCATCGACGATGGTCTGGTCGTACTGATCGTATTGGTACATTCGGGGACCCCAATTTTTTGCGTGACACACGGCAGTCCGGTTCTGCCGCGCCCTAGATATCTCTATTTGTCAGTCCAGCCGAGTCAGGGTTTAGACCCATCTCTCATTTGCTTATGACAAATACAGATATCCATATTGAAAAAGATGGACAGATCGTAATAAACTCGCCTTATATTTCAAACGACTAAAAAATTCTTTTGATATGCGGAGAGGTTATATATGAACCTGCATCAATTCCGCTTCGTCCGCGAGGCTGTGCGGCAGAATTTCAACCTGACCGAAGCGGCCAAAGCACTGTTTACAAGCCAGCCGGGCGTCTCCAAGGCGATCATCGAGCTGGAAGACGAGCTGGGCGTCGAAATCTTCACACGACACGGCAAGCGCGTGCGCTCGCTGACCGAGCCGGGGCGCATCATTCTTCAGTCGGTTGAGAAGATTCTGCAGGAAGTGGAGAGCCTCAAGCGGGTCGGTAAAGATTACGCGGCCCAGGATCAGGGCAACCTGGTGATCGCCGCCACCCACACGCAGGCGCGCTACTCACTTCCGGCCGCAATCGCCGAATTCAAGAAGCGCTTCCCGAAAGTTCACCTTTCAATTCTGCAAGGAAGCCCGACCCAGGTAGCCGAAATGGTGATCCACGACCAGGCCGACCTCTGCATCGCCACCGAAGCGATCGCTAACTATAAGGAGCTGGTTTCGCTGCCCTGCTTCCAGTGGCATCACGTCGCCGTGATGCAACCGGATCATCCGCTGCTCGACCGCAAACTTTTGTCGCTGGATGATCTGACCCAATATCCGCTGATTACGTACGACAACGCGTTCGCCGGCCGCACCAAGATCAACGAGGCATTCCGCCTGCGCGGGCTGCATCCGGACATCGTGCTGGAAGCGATCGACGCCGACGTGATCAAGACCTACGTCGAACTGGGTCTGGGCGTCGGCATCATGGCGGATATCGCGTTCAACGCTGAGCGCGACCGCCATCTGCGCGCCATGCCGGTCGGCCACCTGTTCGGCAGCAATGTGACGCGGGTCGCGCTGAAACAGGGCGCCTATCTGCGCAGCTATGTGTATACGCTCGTCGAACTGCTGTCGCCGAGCATGAACCGCAAGCTGATCGAACAGGCGCTCAAAGGCGAACACGAAACCTACGAACTTTGAACTGACCACGCTTCCCTCTACGGAGACCCTTGATGACGTCGCATAAGAACAAACTTCGCGGCCTGGCCGCTCTCGGCGCGCTCTTGCTCGCTACCGCAGCACAGGCCGACATCAAGGTCGGCATCGACCTGTCGAGCACCGGCCCCGCAGCCGTAATCGGCATCACGAGCAAGAACGCGATGCTGATGTGGCCGGCCACGATCGCAGGCCAGAAAGCTGACTACATCTTCCTCGACGACGGCTCCGACCCGGGCAACGCGGTGCGCAACATCCGCAAGCTGATCAATGAGGACCATGTCGACGTGATCGTCGGCCCGAATATCACGCCTGCGGCAATGGCCGCGCTCGATCCGGTCGCGGAAAGCCAGACACCGATGATTACGCTCGTCGGCTCGGCAAGCGTGGTCGAGCCGCAGGAAGGCAAGAAGGTGTGGGCCTACAAGATGGCGCAGACCGACAGCGCGATGGCCGACGTGATGACACGCTACATGTCGAACCACAACGTGAAGACGGTGGGCTTCATCGGTTTCGCGGACGGCTACGGCGAAAGCTGGCTCAACGAGTTCAGCAAGTTCGCGGCCTTGCGGCATATTCAACTGGTGGCCACCGAGCGCTATAACCGCACCGACGCGAGCGTCACCGGCCAGATCCTTAAGCTGATGGCCGCGAAGCCCGACGCGATCCTGATCGCCGGCGCCGGCACGCCGACCGTGCTACCGCAGCGCACGCTGATCGAACGCGGCTTCAAGGGCCCGATCTATCAGACGCACGGTATCGCCACGCCCGAGTTCATCAAGCTGGGCGGCAAGGACGTGGAAGGCACGCTGTTCCCGACGCAGCCGGTCGTGGTGGCGCGCACGTTGCCGGCCGATTATCCGGCGAAGAAGGCGGCGCTCGCCTTCACCAACGAATATGAAGCGAAGTACGGCCCGGGCAGCGTGACCCAATTTGCGGGTGATGCGGCGGGCGTGTACCCGCGTTTGCAGGATGCCGTCGCGCGTGCGTTGAAGACGGCGCAGCCGGGCACGCCGGCTTTCCGCACTGCACTGCGTGACGAACTGGAACATGCACATGAACTGGTCGTGCCGAACGGCGTGGTCAATACGAGCCCGAAGGATCACGTTGGGCTGGATCAGCGCGCGAGCGTGATGGGCATCATCAGGAACGGTAAGTTCGTTTATTTGAGTCAGTGAACATGGCATGTGCGCGCGGAGAGTTCCGTCACGGTTCAGCCGCGTGTCCCACTACGCATAGCCGCCATCTGCCGGTCTGAATTTGTCACTTTTAGTCAATATGCGCGCCTGCCGCCCGAACACCCCGTTCGAGCGGCGCGCGCCATGCAAGCTCCGTGTACCATGCTGACGGCCAGCTTGCAGTGAGCGCAAGCTGAGGCAATTTCGCCGACTCCGTGCGAGCGTGCGGCGCCTTGAGACCACAAGGCCGCCGCCTCTCGCCAGCCCGTGAAGTCCGTCAGACCGCGCATGCTAAAAACCAGAAAACGCATCATCATCGCCGCCGTTGTAGCTGTTGTGATCCTCGCCATCGCGATCGGCCACGCCATCAGGAAGCGCAACGGCGCCGTTGCCGCCGGCGTCGAGGCCCCTTCTTCCGTCGTCGAATTCGCACCTGACGACCTCACCACCGTCAGCCGCCGCACCCTCTCCGAAACGCTGCCGCTGACCGGCTCGCTGCGCGCCGTCACGCAAGCCGCGGTCAAATCGAAAGTGGCCGGCTCGGCGCTCAACGTCATGGTGCGCGAAGGCGATCCGGTCAAAACCGGCCAGATCCTCGCTAAGATCGACGCCCGCGACTACGTCGCCCGTGCCGAACAGACGCGCGGCCAGATGGCAGCCATGGCCGGCCAGCTCGACATCGCCAAACAAACGCTCGACAACAACCGCGTGCTGGTCGAAAAGGGCTTCATTTCGAAAAACGCCTTCGACACCGCGCAAAGCCAGTATCAAATCGCCCGCGCGAATCTCGATGCGGCAAAGGCGGCGCTGGCGTCATCGAATCTGTCTTTGGACGATACCGTCGTGCGCTCGCCGCTCGACGGACAGATCGCCTCGCGCTCGGTCGAACCGGGCGAGAAGGTGGCCGTCGATACCAAACTGTTCGACGTGGTTGATCTGCGCACGCTCGAACTGGAAGCGCCGGTACCGGTCGGCGAGATCGGCCGCGTTCGGATCGGCCAGCCGATCCAGATCGCTTTCGACGGTATCGACACACCGATCCACGGCGCGATCACGCGCATCAACCCGGCCGCGCAAGCCGGCTCGCGGTCGATTATGGTGTATGTGCAGGTCACCAACCCGTCGGGCACGCTGCGGGTCGGCATGTTCGGCACCGGCACGATCTCGGTCGGCAGCCGGCAGAACGTGCTGGTCGTCCCCGCCACCGCCATCCGTACGGACGGCACGCGTCACAGCGTCTATGCGCTCGTCGACGGCAAGCTGGTCGAGCAGCTGGTGCAGACCGGCGCGACAGGTAATGCCGACGGCGATACGTGGACCGAAATCGTCGGCGGCCCGTTGGCGCTCGGTCAACAGATCGTGAAGAACAATCTCGGCTCATTGCGGATCGGCAGCACCGTGCACGTGGTGCAGCCCGCTCAGCCTGCCCCGCAAGCGGCCAGCGCGCCGGGCGCAAGCAGCGCACGCTGACCGGAGCCCTCGCCTATGTGGTTCACCCGCATCAGCATCGGCAACCCGGTGCTCGCCACGATGATGATGATGGCACTGCTCGTCATCGGTCTGTTCTCTTATCAGCGGCTCAAGGTCGATCAGTTCCCGGACATCGCGTTCCCAGTCGTGGTCGTGCAGACCGCGTATCCGGGGGCGTCGCCGGAATCGGTCGAATCCGACGTCACGCGCAAGATCGAGGAAGCGGTCAACACGATCAGCGGCATCGACGAAATCACTTCGCGTTCGTACGATGCGCAGTCGATCGTGATCGTGCAGTTCGATCTCTCGGTGGACCCAGTGCAGGCCGCCCAGGACGTGCGCGACAAGATCGCGTTGATCCGCCCTGATCTGCGCGACGGCGTGAAGGACCCGCGCGTGCTGCGCTATGACCCGGCGGATATGCCGATCATCACGGTCGCCATCTCGAACGCGCCGGGCGCCTCGCTGTCCACGCGCGATCTCACCACCGTCGCCGATCAGATCGTGCGCAAGCGGCTCGAAACCGTGCGCGGCGTCGGCTCGGTGTCGCTGGTGGGCGGCGTGAAGCGGCAAGTGCAGATCGACGTGAATCCGGAGAAGCTGCAGGCGCTTTCGATCGGCGTCGATCAGGTGATCCGCGCGGTACAGAACGAGAATCAGGAGATTCCGGCGGGGCCGCTCACATCGAGCAATGTCGAGCAGACTGTGCAGGTCAAAGGCCGTTTCGAGAAACCAGACGACTTCAAACGCATCATCGTCGCGCGGCGCGGCGCGCAGTCGGCGATTCCTACTGCTTCGTCGGCGACGCAACCGGTCACGCTCGACCAGGTCGCCGAGGTAGTGGACGGTCAGCAGGAACCGGACAGCATGGCCTTGCTGAACGGACAGCGCGCGCTGTTCTTGTCGATCATCAAGGCGCAGGGCGAGAACACTGTGGACGTCGCGCACGGCGTGCGTGACGCAGTCGCTCTTCTGCAGCCGCAACTGCCGCCGGGCGTCAAACTCGATATCACCGACGATTCCTCGATCAACATCGAAGAAAGCGTCAACGAAGTGAAGCGCACCCTGCTCGAAGGCGCGCTGCTGACGGTGCTGATCGTGTTCCTGTTCCTCGGCTCGTGGCGCAGCACGGTGATCACCGGCCTCACCCTACCGATCGCACTGATTGGCACCTTCGCGGTGATGTACGCGTGCGGCTTCACGATCAACGTGATCACGCTGATGGCGCTCTCCTTATGCGTCGGCTTGCTGATCGACGATGCGATTGTGGTGCGCGAGAACATCGTGCGGCACGTGCAGCTCGGCGCGGACCATCGCACGGCCGCGCTCGACGGCACCAAGGAAATCGCGCTCGCCGTGCTGGCGACCACCTTCTCGATCGTCGCCGTGTTTCTGCCGGTGGGCTTCATGGGCGGCATCATTGGCCGCTTTTTCCACCAGTTCGGTATCACGGTCGCCGCTGCCGTGCTGATCTCAATGTTCGTGTCGTTCACGCTCGATCCGATGCTGTCCTCCATCTGGCCGGACCCCGATCTGCATGACGCGGACACGGGCCGCAAAGGCTATCGCTATGGGCGCATCATCGAACGTTCACTGCATCTGTTCGACAAGCAGATCGACCAGCTCACCGCGTTCTACCAGCGCCTGCTCGGCTGGTCGCTAAAGCATCGCGCGATCACGCTGGTCGTGGCTGCGGCCACGTTTTTTGGCAGCCTGTTTCTGGTGCCGTTCGTCGGCACCGAGTTCGTGCCGAATGCGGACTTCTCCGAGACGCAGATCGGATTGAACACGCCGGTGGGCACCTCGCTCGACGCCACCTCCGAAAAAGTGAAACAGGTGCAGGCGATTCTCGCCACCTACCCCGAAGTGCGCTTCAGTTACGCGACGGTCAACTCGGGCAACACGCAAGGCAAAAACACCGCGCTGATCACCGTGCGCCTGAAAGACCGGCGCGACCGCACGCGCGGCATGGTCGAATTGAACCAGGTGTTTCGCGCGCGGCTCGCCACGGTGGCGGGCGTGTCGATCACCGAAATCGGCGTGCCCGACGGCGCCGGCAGCACGAAAGCGATCCAGTTGAGCTTGCAGGGCGACAACATCGACGAACTGGGCCGGCTTTCGGATGCGGCTCAGGCACGGATGGCAAAGATCCCTGGCCTCGTCGATCTCGATTCGAGTCTCAAGGCGGATAAACCGATTGTCGCGATCAATGTGAAGCGCGAACTGGCGTCCGACCTCGGCGTAGGTGTGGCCGATATCGGCACTGCATTGCGGCCGCTGCTCTCCGGCGACGCCATCAGCACATGGCGCGCGCCCGACGACCAGGACTATGACGTCAGCGTGCGTTTGCCGCGCTCGCAGCGCGAGGACGTCGACGATCTGGCGAAGGTCATGATCGCCACCAGCCGAACCGATGCGAACGGTGCGCCAGTGCTGGTGCCACTGCGGCAGATCGCGGATATCGTCAAGACGACCGGTCCCGACGTGTTGAACCGGCGCGACCTGCAACGCGAGGTGATGCTGTCGGCGAACGTGAATGGCCGCTCGCCCGGCGAAGTGGCTGCGGACGTCGCGAAAACGCTCGACGCGATGCGTCTGCCGGCGGGCTACCACTACCGCTTCGAAGGCTCGACCAAGAGCATGAACGAATCGTTCGTGTACGCGGTAGAAGCGTTGGCGCTCGCGGTGATCTTCATCTACATGATTCTCGCGTCTCAGTTCGCGAGCTTCGCGCAGCCGCTCGCGATCATGGCGTCGCTGCCGCTCACCTTGATCGGCGTGCTGATCGCGCTGCTGCTGTTCGGCAGCACGTTGAACATGTTTTCGATCATCGGCTTCGTGATGCTGATGGGCCTTGTGACGAAGAACGCGATTCTGCTGATCGACTTCGCGAATCAGGCACGGCGCGGCACTTTGCTCGATGCTTCCGGCAGAGGGCGCGTCATGGAGCGGCGTGAAGCGCTGCTCGAAGCGGCGCGCGTGCGTCTACGTCCGATTCTGATGACCACGCTGGCGATGATCTTCGGCATGCTGCCGCTGGCAGCCGCGCTCGGTGAAGGCGGGGAGCAACGCGGGCCGCTCGGGCAAACGGTGATCGGCGGGGTGATTACATCGTCGATTCTGACGCTGGTGGTGGTGCCGGTGGTCTATACGGTGCTGGAGGATTGGGGGGATTGGTTGCGGAATAAATTCAGCAAAGTCAGAACCGCCAAACTGGAGCAATAGCCGCCCTATATGCCTAGGAACGCATTCCGGAAAGCTGATAACGTCCGGTCGGAGCCATCAGCAAAGTCGTCCAGCATCTGAACGGCGGCACGTGCCAGCATGTCGCGCCTCAGCGTGTCGTATATGGCATCGTCCGAGAGGATCGCCGAGACGGCACCGAAGGTTACCGGCAAAGCAATTTGCCGCGATTCGCGGCCGAGCAGCGCCGAAGCCGCAAGACCCACATCGAAATCATGTAGCTCGAGCAGGTCCGCACCGTCCACCCAGATGCGATCGGTATTGCCCGCGTCCCAGTAGTTTCGAAGGATCAGAAGCAGGTCCGAAGCGTCGGTATTCCTGGAAACACGCCGGTCGTGCCATGCAAGAATTTTTAGAAGCACAAGGGACGGCAGACTCACGACCGGCACCATGAGGCGTTCACCAAGATCAATCTCGACAGACGTATCGATGGCCTCCCGGAACCCAAGAACATTCATCACAACCTCGCCACGGGGCGGCCAGGCGACCGAACCTTCGGGTGCTTCGAGTTCTCCGAACGGAACCAGATCCAACGGCACCGGGCGACCGACGTCCGGATCATCGAAAACCAGGGTCTGCTGTGCGCCGGCACTCGCCCTGAACAGGCCTGTCCGCTCAAGCCCGGCAATCAGGGCGCCATACGCATCCCAACTGACGGCACAAACGGCAACGTCGACATCGCGCGTGGCGCGCTCCGCACGAATGCCGTGCACATGCCAAAGCATCAGATCCCGTGCGGTCGCGCCGGCGACAACAAACTTCACGCCAAGCCGATGCGCAGTCTCCTGGACGTGGGCAAGCAGCGCTGCGGTGACTGGGTGCACGGGCCGCTCTTCGGCAACTTTAAGGCTGGAGAATATACTGCTCATAGATTTGGGTAGCTACGGAAAGATTTCGACTGTCGCCTGAAGCGACGAGGTCCGCGTAGATGAGCAAGGGGTGGACTAGCGGCTGGCGGTCAGACTTGATCCAGGCATGCTCGAGAGACTCCGGCCAGAACGATTCAAGAATCTCGACGTCGCCACGTGGATCAGGGCGCAGCCGCGCGCTCAGCATGAACTGACTGCCAAGTGGAGCACGGCTGTAAAGCGTGACGTTCGCGGCCTTCAATTCATGTGTCAGGATGTCAGCCGCCGACTCGCCACCAAGTCGAGTGTCGAAACTTGCAAAGTCGAACACGCGCCACCAGTCAGGTGTCGTGCTTGCGAAGCGCCGCGCACCAAGTTTGAATCGCAGGCGCGTCTGATAGAGGCTAGTCCACTCGAAGACAAATTTCTGCCAGTCGGGAAAGATGCGCTCGCCGCTGCTCTTCAGCGCGACGAGCCCCCGAAACTGCAGATCGTCGATGACCTGGTTGGCCGTGCTCAATGCCACGCCAGAGGCCTGTGCGATAGTTCTATACGGTTGCGACACGAGGCCAGGCTGTGTCGCAATGGCGAACATCACTTGCAGTCCTTTGCGTGTGGTAGCACGTCCTGTCTGCGGTTTCTGCACATGCTGTGGCTTTGGCCGGCCGCTAATCATGACCATACCTTCAGGCTCGCGCAGAAAGGCGTTGCCCGCTGCGTCCAGAAACGGCACGTTCTGTTCAATCAAACGGCCGGCGAGGTCCGGGTCGACGTGAGGCGCGATCAGCATGAGCGGGCGTCGTGCCGAATGCGGTTCCGTTGCGTGGGGACGATTTTGCGCGAGAAGAATGTTCGCGATATCCACTGCACTTGCCCGTGTGGTGATGAACACGGGCATTTTGAATTTTCGGCCGGAGAGGTCGAATTCGATTGCTGCATCGCCGTACGAAATGAGCGTACGAGCCGGCTTCGCCTTGTAGACGCCGGTCGAGCGTCCGAATGCGTCGCACGCTTCTCCAAGAATCTGTGCTTCAAGGAACGAATTGGCGGGGCGAGGCATGGCTTACTCGTGTACGATTTTTATGAATGTACCATAAAATCGTACATACGCCAAAAATCGTACACGCTCTCAACTCACTACTCGTCGCCGCCCCCGTGCGTGCACCAGGTTCAAAGATGCATTCAGCCATCAGACTCAGGGAAACCACAGCGCCCGTCACCGTAGTAGCGCATGCAATGCCGGCACGGGTCATCACCCGCTTGACAGGCAGGCACCACTGCAGATTGCTGTTAAAGTGCATACCTTCAATTCGCCGTTCCCCCATCATGCGCACCACCCGAGCCATCCACGCCGTCGAGCGGCTGAAAACCCGCAGCGGCAACCCGCAGTTCGCGGCGATCAGCCTGTCCGGCGGCCTGTTTTATCTGGTCGACAAATCGAGCGGTACCGACAAGAAAGTCTCCGATCCGCTAACGCTCGACGATTTCGTCAAATTCGTCGACGGTTTCGGACCGCCGAAGCCGCGCAAGGCGAGCAAGCTCGATATTGCTTTTGAAGAGCAGATCAAGAAGAGCAAGGGCAGCTAGGCAGCGCCGCACCCCATTTGCGATCGAAGATATCCGCTCCATGACCAGGACAAGCGCCAGGTCCGTCAGCATCGCGCCGGACCACAATCGACCCACCCTGTCGAAGGGCCAGAAAGCGTTCAACACGCTGATCAAACAGATCGAAAAGCGGCGCGCGAGTTTGAGCGCGTGGGAGGAGTTCACGCCGGCTTTCCAGCAAAAGTACGTGAATGAACTGCTGCCGCTAACGCAGAAGATGCAACATTTGCGTGCGCGGATGGCGCACCTTCTTGACGAGCAGAGCAATCAAAAACGTATCACGCAGACCGAGCGGCGCACCCTTTCAGCGGTGATTGTCGATCTGGCGGCGAGGTGTCTCGGGGAAGAAGATAGCGAGGAGTTGAAAGCGCTATACAACCGCCACAGCGGGTCCGACTACGACGAGGAAAGAGCGTCCGAGTTAGACGAAATGAAATCGATGCTGGAGACGGTATTAGGTGTCGAGCTAGACGACATCGACATGAACTCGCCCGATGAAGTTCTGGATCGCCTGCAGACGCATATCGAACAGGACGACGCCGCGCAAGCAGCGGAACATCAGGCCCGCCAGGCGCAAAGCGCCCCGAAAAAGAAGACGGCGAAACAAATGGCGGCCGAAACGCGCCGCGAGGAAGAAGAAGCCCAACTGAGTCGCTCGATTCGCGAGGTGTATCGTAAGCTGGCCAGCGCGTTGCATCCCGATCGCGAAAGCGATCCAGAGGAACGCAAACGGAAAACCGCGCTGATGCAACGGGTCAACGAGGCCTACAGCAAGAACAACCTGCTGCATTTGCTCGAGTTGCAGCTTGAACTGGAACACATCGACCAGAACGCGCTCGATAACCTGAGCGAAGACCGGCTCAAGCATTACAACAAGATACTGAAGGAGCAGGTAGGCGAACTCGACGACGAAATTATGTTTGTCGAAATGGCGTTCAAGGAACGCTACGGGCTCGACCCGATGGCTCCCATCACGCCGAAGAAGATAATGCACGGGCTGACAGCGGACGTTTTTATGCTGCAGGAACAGATCGAGTCGCTCGAGTACGATCTGGTGGAGTTCCAGGACCTCGGCACGCTCAAGGCCTGGTTGAAAATCAGGCGGCGTTGGAATTGAAAGGCTCCCTTCGCTGCCCGACGTGCGCGTCACGTATCCAAGGTCAAGCGGGTTTTATCTCTTGCCACTGACCGTCCGCCGCGCTGCTTGCCAGCACTGCATCGATAAAACGCAGGCCCGCCACCCCGTCATCCACCGTGGTGAGCAACAGGCTTTCAGCGGGCAACGGTTGACCTGCATTCAACGCTTCGATCTGTAACGCCGCATCCTTGTACAACTGCGCGAACGCTTCCAGATAACCCTCAGGATGCCCCTGTGGCACACGCGTCGCGTGCGCCGCGATCGCACTTTTCACGCGTCCGCGCGTCAGTCGCTCAGCCGACCCACCGAGCGGCGTGAACCACAATTCGTTCGGATTCTCCTGATCGAAGGCGAGACTCGCTTTCGTCCCATACACCCGCAGACGCAGCGCATTCTCCGCGCCGCTCGCCACCTGGCTCGCCCACAGCATGCCGCGCGCGCCGTTCGGATAGCGCAGCATCGCCTGCACGTGGTCGTCGATACGGCGTCCCGGCACGAAGGTGTGCAACTCGGCCGATAGCTCCAAAGGCAACATCCCCGTAACGAACGCGGCCAAGTGGTACGCATGCGTGCCGATGTCACCCAGACAACCGGCAGGACCCGCCAACAATGGATTCGTGCGCCAGCCTGCCTGCTTGTTCGTCCCGCTCGTTTCTATCGGTTCAGCCAGCCAGTCCTGCGCGTATTCGACTTGCACTACGCGTATTTCGCCGAGCTCGCCTTGTTCGACGAGCTCGCGAGCATGGCGCACCATCGGATAACCGGAATAGGTATGCGTCAGCGCGAACAACCTGTTCCTCTCGCGCGCGAGCTTCGCGAGCGCCTCGCCTTCCGCCAGCGAAATCGCCAGCGGTTTGTCGCACACCACATGAATGCCCGCTTCGAGAAAAGCCGTCGCCACCGGCGCATGCAGATGATTCGGCGTGACGATCGCGACTGCGTCAATACCGTCGTCGCGAGCGGCTTCGGCTCGCGCCATCTCGCGCCAGTCGGTATAGCTACGCGCGATGCCGGCCTCAACGGCGCTCGCTTGCGCGCGCTGCGGATCTGACGACAACGCGCCCGCTACCAGTTCGAACCGGTCGTCGAGCCGCGCGGCGATTCGATGCACTGCGCCGATAAATGCGCCCTGGCCGCCGCCGACCATGCCGAGCCTGAGTCTTCTTTGTGCCATCGCACTCACTCCTTTGCGATCTTCTTCATTCGCTTCACGGTTAGCTCGTCTGCAGATCGCTGTCAAATACCAAGCACGCGTTTTAGCTGCGCTGCATCCACGCCACTGCCCGCGAAATCATCGAACGCATGATCGGCCACGCGAATGATGTGGCGGCGAATAAACTCCGCGCCTTCACGCGCGCCGTCCTGGGGATGCTTCAGCGCGCACTCCCATTCCAGCACCGCCCAGCCGGGAAAATCGTATTGCGCCATCTTCGAGAAGATCGCGCCAAAATCGATCTGCCCGTCGCCAAGCGATCGGAAACGCCCCGCGCGTTCGACCCAGCCGCTATAGCCGCCGTACACGCCTTGCTTGCCATCCGGACGAAACTCCGCGTCTTTCACATGGAACGCCCTGATGCGCTCGTGATAGATGTCGATGAACGCGAGGTAGTCGAGTTGCTGCAAGACGAAATGGCTCGGATCGTAGAGGATGTTCGCGCGCGGGTGTTGCTTCACAGCGTCGAGAAAGCGCTCGAAGGTCACGCCGTCGTGCAGGTCCTCGCCCGGATGCAATTCGTAGCACACGTTCACACCGGCTTCGTCGAACGCATCGAGAATCGGCGTCCAGCGGCGCGCGAGTTCCTCGAACGCCGCTTCTATCAAACCTGCTGGACGCTGCGGCCATGGGTACAGATACGGCCACGCCAGTGCGCCGGAAAACGACACGTGGGCATCGAGACCTAAGCGCTGCGAAGCCTTCGCTGCGAGCTTCATCTGCTCGACTGCCCACTGCGTACGCGCAGCAGGATCGCCGCGCACATGCTGCGCGGCAAAGCCGTCGAACAACGCGTCATAGGCCGGATGCACAGCCACCAGTTGCCCTTGCAGATGCGTCGACAGTTCAGTGATCGTCACGCCCGCATCTTCCGCGACCTCGCGCAGCTCGTCGCAATACGCCTGACTCGCCGCCGCCTGCTCAAGGTCGATCAGACGCGTATCGCACGGCACCTGGATCCCCTTGAAGCCGAGACTCGCGGCCCAGCCCGCCAGATGCGCGAAGTTGTCGAACGGCACCTCGTCGCCCATGAATTGAGCGAGAAAGATCGCCGGCCCTTTGATGGTTTTCATCGTACGGTTCCTCAAACTATGGCGCGCCTGTCACCCTTCTACGACAGAGACATGGCAAGCGCGCGCCGGATACCCAGGATCAGAACGGCGAGTCAGGAAAATAAAACTGCTGCGCGTTCTCCTTCGTGATCAACACCGACGGGATGATCGTGGTTGGCGGCAGTTTTTCGCCCTTCAGACGCGCTTCGGCCGTGAGCTTGATGGCGTCGTAGATGAATTTCGGCGAGTACGACACGTCCGCCTTGATCATCGGTGCGCCGTCCATCACGTTCTTCACCATGCCCTTCGAACCCGCACCGCCGAACACGATCTTGATGTCGGTACGCTTGGCCTGCTCGATCGCCTTGAGGACGCCCACGGCCATGTCGTCGTCGGCGGCCCAGACCGCGTCGATGTGCTTGAAGCGCGTGAGGTAGTCCTGCATCACCTTGAAGGCGTCGTCGCGATTCCAGTTCGCGTATTTGCCGTCGAGGATCTTGATGTTCGGATACGCCTTCAGCACGCCCGTAAACGCGGTCCATCGTTCGTTGTCGAGCGTCGTCGGAATGCCACGCAGCGCGACGATGTCGCCCTTGCCGTCGAGCGCTTTCGCCAAATACTCGGCGGGAATCTTGCCGAACGCGGTGTTGTCACCCGCAACATACGCATCCTGTGCGCTGGTGTCCGTCAGGCCGCGATCGACTACCGTTACGTACACGCCCTTCTTCTTCACCTGAGCCACCGGTTGCGTGAGCGAGGCCGATTCGAACGGGAAAATCACCAGTGCGTTGATCTTGTTCACCGTCACCAGATCCTGCAACTGGTTCGCCTGTTCGGGCGCGCCGGCTGCAGTCTTCACGATCACCTTGAGATCAGGGTGCGCTTTCTCCAGATCGGCTTTCGCCTTGTTCGCCCACCAGACGATGCCGCCCGTAAAGCCGTGATCGGCTGTCGGAATCGCGACGCCCAGCGTGACCTTCTCATCGGCACGCGCGACGCCTGCCGTGCCCAGTATCCCCAACGCCAGCATGCCGGCGCCGACCGCTCGAATGATTTGCTTCATGGTTGTGTCTCCTGTGTCGATCCATGCCACATCGTTGCGTTATGAGGCGTTCATGCGCCCCGATTCTCGAACTTGCCGATGTATCCCTTGAAGCTCAACGCCCACCACCTACCGCCGTCCGCGCTGCACAAACGCGACGAAGATAATCACGACGCCCTGCACCGCCGCGTTCAGATACACGCTGATGATGCTGGTCAGATTCAGAATATTGGCGATCACCGAAAGCAGGATCGCGCCGATCACCGTGCCGACCACGCGTCCTTCGCCGCCCTTTAGCGCAGTGCCGCCCACCACCACCGACGCAATCGCCTCGAGTTCCCACAGCAAACCCGTGGTCGGCGTAGCCGAACCGAGCCGCGGCACATACAGCACCGTCGCGACGCCGACGCAGATACCGAGCAGCACGTACGTCACGATCTTCACGGTATCGACGCGAATCGCCGCGTAGCGCGCAACCTGTTCGTTGGAACCGATCGCCTGCACGTGGCGGCCAAACGCCGTGCGATTGAGGATCAACGCGCCGCCCGCCGCAACCACCAGGAACACCCAGATCGGAACGGGCACACCAAAAAGGCTCGCGTAGTAAACCGGTCCGTATAGATCGGACAACGAGTTATCCAACGTCAGCGCGCCGCCATCCGCGAGCCACGTCAGCACCGCGCGAAAAATTCCTAACGTCCCCAACGTAACGATGAACGGCTCGATGCGTCCTTTGGTGATCAGCAGGCCGTGCGCGCAGCCGAACAAACTACCGAGCACCAGCGCGAGCACAATGCCGAGCGTCACAATCAGCAAAGGCGCGAACGCATGACCGCCGACACCCGCAGCAAGTCCGTTCATCAGCCAGATCATGCTGCCCGCGATCAGCGCCGCCATCGACCCGACCGACAGATCGATGCCGCCCGAAATGATCACGAAGGTCATGCCGACCGCGATGATGCCGATGAACGAGGTGCGTGTGAGCACGTTCATCATGTTGTCGAGCGTCGCGAAATCGCGGTTGAGCAGCGTGCCGACGATGCACAGCAGGATCAGCCCAACGAGCGGCCCGAGCGCATACAGACGATGCGCGAAGCGCAACGCGCGGCCGGATTGGACGGCTTCAGTGGGTGCCGGTCGCATGGGCGATCAACTCCTCTTCGGTCAGATGTTCGAGCGTGAGCGTGGTTTGCAGGCGTCCCGCACGCATCACCGCTACGCGATGGCACAAACCAATCAGCTCGATCAGTTCGGATGAAATGACGATTACCGCGCGGCCCTGCGCGGCGAGACGATGGATCAGGAAATAGATGTCGCGTTTCGCGCCGACATCGACGCCGCGAGTCGGCTCGTCGAGCACGATTACGTTAGGATCGGGTTGCAGGAACTTGGCGAGCGCGAGCTTCTGCTGATTGCCGCCGGAGAGCATACGCGCGCGGCTCGACAGATCGCCCGTGCGAATCCCGAAGTCGTGCACGGCCTGGGTCAAGGCGGCGCGCCCCGCTTTCATGTCGAGCAAGGGATGCGCGTAGCGTTCGAGCGTCATCAGCGTGACGTTGTCCTGCAGGCTTAAATTCACATGCAGGCCTTTGCCTTTGCGGTCTTCGCTCAGATACGTAATGCCGTGGCGCATGGCGTCGCGCGGGCTCTTCAGATCGGCGCGGCGGCCCGCGATCTCGATGCGACCCGCCGTGCGTTTGCGCAGGCCGATGAGCGCTTCGAATGCTTCGGTACGGCCCGCGCCGACGAGGCCCGCGAAACCCAGCACTTCGCCGGCGCGCACGTCGAAGCTCAGGTCTTCGACCCAGTCCGGTACAGCAAGGCCCTCTACCTTTAACGCAATCGGCGCGTCGGCAGGCACGGTGATCTTGTCGGGGAACATATCGGACACGTCGCGCCCGACCATCAGATTCGCCATCTGCTGCCGCGCGAGCCCAGAGGTTTCGCTACGTGCGACGAAGCGGCCATCGCGCATCACGATCACTTCGTCGGTGATGCGCTCGACTTCATCAAGCTTGTGCGAGATGTAGACGATGGTCACGCCGTCGGCTTTCAGCTTCGCCATCAGCGTGAAGAGGCGCTCGGTTTCGGCCGGCGTGAGCGTGGCAGTCGGTTCGTCCATGATGAGCAAACGCGCGCGACGTGACAGCGCTTTTGCGATCTCCACCATCTGCTTTTCCGCGACGATCAACTCGCGCACTTTCGTATCCGGCGCTTTCTCCAGCCCCACCTGCGCGAGAAAACGCGCGGCCTCGGTGCGCATTGCAGCGTCGTCGACGAACCAGCCGCGCTTTTTTTCATGGCCGAGATACATGTTCTGCGCGATCGTCAGATGCTCGGCGAGATTGAACTCCTGGTGAATCAGCACGATGCCGGCCGCTTCCGCGTCCCGCGAACCGATGAACTGCTGCACGTGGCCGTCGACCAGCAAGGTGCCCGAGGTCGCCGTTTCGTAGCCGGCGAGGATCTTCATCAGCGTCGATTTACCCGCGCCGTTCTCGCCGAGCAAACCGTAGATGCGCCCCGGTGCCAACTCGAAGCTCACCCCGTGCAGCACACGCACCGGCCCGAAATCTTTGCGAATATCGTCGAAGCGAACGGCGAGGCTCATGGCTTAAGCGCTCCCGCGGATCACGAGCCGATGCGGCAGCAGCACGCCCGGCACATTCGCTAACGGATTCGCAAGCCGCTGCAGCAGGAGGCGCGCGGCGGTCTCGCCGAGTTCGCGCATCGGCTGGGCGATTGTGGTCAGCGGCGGATCGACTTGTGCGGCGAGCGAGATATCGTCGAAGCCGACCACCGCGACATCGTCCGGCACGCGCTTGCCGACGCTGCGCAAGCCGTGGATCACGCCGATCGCCAGCGTGTCGGAGACGGCGAAGATCGCGCTCGGCGCGTCAGGCTGCTGCATCAGCAAGGCCGCCGCCGATGCACCCGCCTCGTAGTCGAGACTGTTCAGGTTCATGCGCCAACGCTCGTCGGGCGCGATGCCCGCTTCGGTCAACGCGTCCAGATAGCCTTGCTGACGCTGCCGCGCGTACAGATAGTCGACATCCGAATTGATGAGGCCGATGCGCCGGTGGCCACGCGCGAGCAGATGCCGCACTGCGTCGCCCGCCGCCCGGTAGTTGTCGATGCCGACGTACGGCACGCCCATGGCCGGATCGAACTCGCAGCACGCGACCCACGGCAGCGCGCTGGATGCCTCACCGAGCGCCTGCTGGATAGTGGCTGGATCGAGGCAGATCGCGCCGTCCGCGCGGCGGCGGCGCAGCAGATCGAAATAGCTGCGCTCGCGCCCCGGATCGGCTCCCGTATCGCATAGCAGCATGAAATAGCCGTGCTGGCGCGCGACGCTGTCGATGCCGCGCACGATCTCCGCGTAGAAGGGGTTGCCGACGTCGGGCACCATCGTCAGCAGCAGGCGGCTTTCGGCGGTGCGCAGGTTGCGTGCGAGTTCGTTGACGCGGTAGCCGCTGGCGTCGACCGCCGCCAATACCTTGTCGCGCGTGGCGGGCCGCACGTTCTCGTGGCCGTTCAGCACGCGCGACACCGTCGCCACCGAGACCCCCGCCTGCTCCGCCACCTGAGCAATCGAAAGGCCCTCGGCCGGACGCGGCGGCTGAGCCTCAGGCTGCGGGCGCGCCTTCGACGACGCCGACGGCGTCGCGGGGGCCACTTTGGACACCGGCTTGGACAAGTGGATCCGCCTCGAAAATGTAATCGATTACATTTTTGGGCGATGGAGGCTGGAATCGCAAGGACGGATCGCTAGGGATTAACACGGGGTCGAGCAGGCATGGCGAGAGCCCGCCCAGGGTTCGGCCCGGCGGCGCACTGCCCGCGACGGCGTGGATCCGCGCCGCCATTTGGTACAATCCCGCAGTTACCCTGCCGTGGCCTGCTTTGTACCGAGTTGTACCCCGGAGTCGCATCCCGAGGCCGCCGGTCAGTGGCAAAGAATCGCAAACTCGCCAAACCACACTGCCGAATCCACCATGAACATCGAGCAAGCGCGTTTCAACATGATCGAACAGCAGATCCGCCCCTGGGAAGTGCTCGACCAGGACGTGCTGAATCTGCTCTCGATCGTCAAGCGTGAAAACTTCGTCCCCACCGTCTACCGCGATCTGGCCTTCGTCGACTTCGAAGTGCCGCTGCCGGCCGGCCAGCACATGCTGGCGCCGCGCGTCGAAGCGCGCGTGCTGCAGGAACTGGCGGTGAAGAAACACGAAAGCGTGCTCGAAATCGGCGCCGGCTCGGGTTACATGGCCGCCCTGCTCGCGCATCGCGCGCAGCACGTCCTGACGGTCGACATCGAACCGGAACTGGCTGAACTGGCGAAGAACAACCTCATCGCCAACGGCGTGCTGAACGCCGAAGTCGTCACGGGCGACGCCTCGCGCGGCTGGGCCAACGCCGCGCCGTACGACGTGATCTGTGTATCGGGCGGCCTGCCGGTGCTGCCGCAGGACATCCTCGAACACCTGAAGGTCGGTGGCCGCCTGGCGGCGTTCGTCGGCACCGCGCCGGTCATGAAGGCGCAAATCATCACGCGTATCGACGAGAAGCAGTACCGCATTGCCGACGTGTTCGAAACCTATGTCGAACCGCTGATCAACGCCGTGCAGCCGCCGCGCTTCAAGTTTTAATTCGCACGTTTTTCCGGACGGCCGGCACGCCGCCGTCCTCTGAACTGGATGTCCTGCTGATGCAAAATCTGACCGCTCCCGCGCTCGCTGAATGGCTCGCCGATCAATCGCGCCCTGCGCCCGTGCTGCTCGACGTGCGCGAACCGTGGGAAATCCAGACGGCGTCGATCGCCGGCGCCGTGTCGATCCCGATGCGTGAGATTCCCGCACGCAGCGAAGAGCTCGACGACGACGTGCAAATCGTCTGCGTATGCCATCACGGCGCGCGCAGCGCCCAGGTCGCGATGTTCCTCGAATCGCGCGGTCATACCAACGTCTTCAATCTGCAAGGCGGGATCGACGCGTGGTCACGTCAGGTCGATCCGACCGTTCCCACCTATTGATCGCACGGTCGCGATGATCCGTCGGCGGGTGCCGGTCCACGCCGCCGCTCTGGCGCTTCATTGCGCGGTTCTCGCGTTTCTTCCGATCCCGGCACACGCCGTCGGCTTCTCCCGGCTTTACGACGAAGCACTCTCGAGCGACGCGCAGTTGCAAAGCGCGCGTGCGGCGCTTGCCACCAATAGCGAAGAGTTGCCACTGGCCCGCGCCAAACTTCTGCCGCAAGTCTCCGCGTCGCTCACTGCGAATCGCCAGAACACCGATTTCGGCGGCGGCTTTCCTGCCTCGTATGGCAATAGCAACGGTTACACGATTTCGCTCACGCAGCCGCTGATTCACGTCGATAGCTGGTACGGCTAAGCGCAGGGCAAGCTCGCGGTGGATTCGGCGCAGGCCTCGTTTGCACAGGCGCGGCAGGATCTGATCGTGCGGCATGGTCAGGCTTATTTCGACTCGCTCGCCTCACAGGACAGCCTCGCCATTGTGCGTTCGCAGAAGGCGTCGATCGCCCAGCAGCTCGAATCGGCCAAGCATTCATTCGAAGTCGGTAACACGACGATCACCGATACCAACGAAGCCCAGGCTAAATACGATCAGGCGATTTCGCAGGAAATTGCCGCGCAGAACGATCTCGCGGTGAAGCTCGCCACGTTGCAGCAGATTGTCGGGCATCCGGTCGAGCGCGTGGATGGTCTCGCCGTCGGCGCGCCGCTGCCGCCGCCGGTGCCCGCCGATATCAATCTGTGGGTCGACGCGGCCACCGACGCGAACTACCAGGTCGTGCTGGAGCAGATCGCGCTGGATAGCGCACAGCGCGAAACATCGAAGGCCAAGGCCGGCCATCTGCCGACCGTGGACCTGGTGGCGAGCCGATCGCGCAGCAGTCTCGGTGCGGCTGGTGCGGGTAACTTTGGCGGCAATTTCGGTGGTGGCTTTGGAAGCGGTGCGAATACGCCCTCGCCCGGTACGCCGGCGCTCGCCGCGGAACTGGGCAACCCGGGGTCCACTTACACGAACAGCACGATCGGCGTGCAGCTCACGATTCCGATCTTTACGGGGGGCGCGACGCAAAGCCGTGTGCGTCAGACGCGCGCGCTCGAAGACCAGGCTGCTGCCGATCTCGATACGACTCGGCGCAATGCGGCGCTATCGGCGCGGCAAGCGTTTCTCGGTGCGGTGAGCGGGCTCGCACAAGTGCGCGCGCTGCAACCGCTCCCATCGGAGCGGCCGCATTGTTGGTGTCCTTGGCCATCGTCAGCAGATCCGGCGTCACACCGAAATACTGCGCAGCGAACGGCGTACCCAAACGCCCCCAGCCGGTAATCACTTCATCGAAGATCAGCAGGATCCCGTGCTTGTCGCAAATCTCACGCAACCGTTGCAAATACCCTTGCGGCGGAATCAGCACCCCGGTCGACCCAGCCACTGGCTCAACAATCACCGCAGCAATCGTCGACGCATCGTGCAACGTAACGAGCCGCTCCAGTTCATCGGCAAGATGCGCACGCCACACCGGTTGTCCTTTCGAAAACGCCGCCTCCTTGATATTCAGCGTATGCGGCAAATGATCGACAGCAGGCAACAGGCCGCCCGAAAACGCCTTGCAGTTCGGCGCAATCCCCCCACCGAAATCCCGCCGAATCCCACGCCGTGATACCCACTAAACCGGGTGCGCTACCCTTCTCCACGCGACCGGTGATAAGCCAACGCAATCTTCAGCGCAGTATCCAGCGCCTCCGAACCCGAGTTCACAAAGAAGATGTGCTTCAGATCCCCAGGCGTATGCCGCGCGATTTTTGTCGCGGCTTCAAAAGCCTTCGGATGCCCCATCTGAAACGTCGGAGCGAAATCCATCTCCGCCGCCTGCGCCTGCACTGCCGCCACGATCTCGTCCCGGCAGTGCCCCGCATTGACGCACCACAGCCCGGCGGTGCCGTCGAGAATGCGCCGGCCATCGATTGACGTGTAGTACATCCCCTTCGCGCTCTCCAGCAGACGCGACGCGCTTTTGAACTGCCGGTTCGTCGTAAAGGGCATCCAGAACGCAGACATATCGGGCGTATTGACGCTGGCGCGCTCATTCATGTCGTGTCTCCTCGCGTGGCTGGTCTTTCAGTCCAGGCAGAGCGCGGCGCAAGCACAAAGGGGCAGCGACCGTGCACCGCCGACGCCCGCTGGCCGACGGCTACGCTTCGTTGCGGCGCGGCACGCACCTGAACGAGGCGCACGCCCTGCTCCTGCACCAATTTTGCGCCGCGTTGCGCATAACTTAGGCGGCGAACCACCGAGTCGCAGCACGCGATCCGTGGACTTCAAGTCGAAATTACTGCATGGCATGTGCCTTGCAGTACACAAGCGGCAAGTCATGCGGGATAAGCCCTGCTGGCTGAAATCGACGCCCATAAACATTCACCATCAATGGCAAGGGGAAATACATGAAACGTCGTAGTCTGTTGAAGTTCGGCTCCATGTCGGGCGCATTGGCGCTTGCAGGTCAGGTTCCGTTTGCTCAGGCGCAATCGGGCAGCGGTCCGATTAAAGTAGGCGTTCTACATTCCCTCTCCGGCACGATGGCGATCTCGGAAACATCGCTCAAAGACACCGCGCTGATGACCATCGCGGACATCAACAAGAATGGCGGCGTCATGGGCCGCCAACTGCAACCAGTGGTTGTGGACCCGGCATCGAACTGGCCGCTGTTTGCCGAAAAAGCGCGTCAGCTGATCACCCAGGAAAAGTGCGCCGTCGTGTTCGGCTGCTGGACGTCGGTGTCGCGCAAGTCGGTGCTGCCGGTGTTCGAAGAACTGAACGGGCTGCTGTTCTACCCGGTGCAGTACGAAGGCGAAGAGATGTCGCGCAACGTGTTCTACACGGGCGCCGCGCCGAATCAGCAAGCAATTCCGGCAACCGAATACCTGATGAGCACGGAAGGCGGCGGCGCCAAGCGCTTCTTCCTGCTGGGCACCGACTATGTGTACCCCCGCACGACCAACAAGATCCTGCGCGCGTTCCTCAAGTCGAAAGGCGTGCAGGAAGCCGATATCCAGGAGGTCTACACGCCGTTCGGCCACAGCGACTATCAGACCATCGTCGCGAACATCAAGACGTTCTCGCAGGGCGGCAAGACCGCGGTGATCTCGACCGTCAACGGCGACTCGAACGTGCCGTTCTACAAGGAACTCGGCAACCAGGGGCTAAAGGCGTCTGACGTGCCGGTGGTCGCATTCTCGGTCGGCGAAGAAGAACTGCGCGGCATCGATACGAAGCCGCTGGTCGGCAATCTCGCGGCATGGAACTACTTCATGTCGCTGCGCAATCCGGCCAACGAGAAGTTCAAGAAGCAATGGGCTGCCTGGGTCAAGGACAACAACCTGCCGGGCGGCACCAAGCGCGTGACCAATGACCCGATGGAAGCGACTTTCGTCGGCATCCATATGTGGAAGCAGGCCGTCGAAAAAGCGAAGAGCACGGACGTGGACAAGGTGCGTGTGGCGATGGTCGGCCAGACGTTTGCGGCGCCGTCGGGCTTCACGCTCGAAATGGACGGCAATCACCATCTGCACAAGCCGGTGATGATCGGCGAAGTGCGTGCCGACGGCCAGTTCAACGTGGTGTGGCGTACCAAGACCGCGGTTCGCGCGCAGCCGTGGAGCCCGTTCATCGCCGGCAATTCGAGCAAGCCGGATGTGGTCAGTTCGATTCCCGCATTCCTGAAGCGCTCGCGGGTCGCCTGAGCCTGAACCTGGGCAGAGCCGGGGCTGAACTGCTGCTCTGCCCGACAGGACGCTGCAAGACGCATGACAACGGCGTGGCACCGGTGCATCACCTCGATGCCGCGCCGTCTCGCCGGTTTTTCTTCAAAGGCCATCATGGCGTTTTCATTTCCGAAATTCGCACGACGCAGCATCGGCGGCCTCGCGCTCGCGCTTATCGTTAGCGCGCCGCTTGCCGCCTTCGCGCTCACTCCGGCCGATGTCGCGCCGCTCGCCGGTGACGACTTCGATGCAAAATCCGCGGCAATCGACAAACTGATTGCCAACCACGACAAAGAATCACTCGCGGTGCTTAAAGCCCTCTCCGAGGACAGCGCACTCGCCACCGATTCCGGCGCGGTGCTGCTGCAAGACGGCGACACGGCACGCGATGCTATCACCGGTAAAACGGTCGCCGCGGGCGACGCGCAACCGGTCACCCTGAACAACTTACTGCGCTCGAAAGTGGCGGGCGCACTCTCGGGTCTGCAACTCGATTCACCCGATGCCGCCACGCGCGACGCCGCCATCACCGCATTGCTGCAAAACCCAGACCCGTCGATCAAACCGCTGGTTGATGCGGCGCGTGCAAAAGAAACCGACCCGGCACTGAAGAAGCGTCTCGACACGTTGTGGGCGATGACCGCGTTGCACGACGCCGACCCGGCCAAGCGGCTCGAAGCCGTGCAACTGGTCGCCGCGCGGCACGATCTCGACATGAACGAACTGCTGCGCCCGCTCGTCGCGAAGAAACCGGACGGCACCTTCAACGAAGCGGACGATCGCGTGCGCTCCGCCGCGCAAAGCGGCATCGATGAACTCGATTCGATCCAGCGCCGCAGCCAGATCGCCGGCACACTGTTCGCGGGCTTGTCGCTTGGCAGCGTGCTGCTGCTCGCTGCATTGGGCCTCGCGATCACGTATGGCTTGATTGGCGTCATCAACATGGCGCACGGCGAATTCCTGATGATCGGCGCGTACGCGACCTACGTCGTGCAGAACCTGTTCCAGCGCTTTGCGCCCGGTGCGTTCGACTGGTATCCGCTGCTGGCCGTGCCGGCGTCATTCGCCGCAGCCGGACTGGTCGGCATCGTGCTCGAACGGCTGGTGTTGAAGCATCTGTACGGCCGTCCGCTCGAGACCCTGCTGACCACCTTTGGCGTCAGCCTGATTCTGATTCAGGCGACACGTATGGTGTTCGGCGCGCAGAACGTCCAGGTGATCAACCCCGCATGGATGAGCGGCGGCGTAACCGTGCTGCCCAATCTGATTCTGCCGTACAACCGGCTGGCGATTCTGGCGTTTTCGCTGATCGTCGTCGGGATTGCATGGGCTGTCCTGACTAAAACCCGGCTGGGTCTGTTCGTGCGAGCCGTCACACAAAACCGGCGAATGGCAGCATGCGTCGGCGTAAAAACCGCGCGTGTCGATTCGTATGCGTTCGCGTTTGGCGCAGGCATTGCCGGCTTGGGTGGCTGTGCGCTGTCGCAGATCGGCAATGTGGGCCCGGATCTCGGCCAGAGCTACATCATCGATTCGTTCATGGCCGTGGTGCTTGGCGGTGTCGGCCAACTCGCCGGCACGGTGATCGGCGGCTTCGGTCTCGGGTTGATCAGCAAGGCGATCGAGCCGTTCTGGGGCGCGGTTCTCGCCAAGATCGCGGTGCTCGTGCTGATCGTGCTGTTCATCCAGAAGCGTCCGCAGGGTATGTTCGCCCTCAAGGGCCGTAGCGCGGAGGCATGAGATGACATCGGCTACCTCTTCGGCTCACGTCGGCTCAGCGAGCAGTGGCGCTTCTGCCGGACGCGAGGCGCAGTCCGGCTTCGCGCTCGGCTTGCCGCCGCGTCCTGCATTGCTGTCACGCCGCGCGTGGCTCGCGCTGATCGCACTGATCATCGTGTTCGGTCTCGGCGTGCCGTTCGCGACGCTGGTGGTCCCGGAAACGAGCGCGTTCCATCTGTCCGCGTACGCGATGACGATCACCGGCAAGTTCATGTGCTACGCGATCGCCGCGCTGGCACTCGATCTCGTGTGGGGCTACTGCGGCATTCTGAGTCTCGGACACGCGCTGTTCTTTGCGTTGGGCGGTTACGCGATTGGCATGTACCTGATGCGTTCGATCGGCCACGAAGGCAAATACGGCAGCGACCTGCCCGACTTCATGGTGTTTCTCGACTGGCACCAACTGCCGTGGTACTGGCAAGGCACGCAGCATCTCGGCTACGCGCTGCTGCTGGTTGTGCTGGTGCCGGCGGTGGTCGCGTGGGTGTTCGGCTTCTTCACGTTCCGTTCGCGGGTGAAAGGCGTGTACCTGTCGATCATCACGCAGGCGATGACGTTTGCCGCCATGCTGCTGTTCTACCGCAACGAAACGGGATTCGGCGGCAACAACGGCTTTACCGACTTCAAACGTATCGGTGGTTTTCCGATTACGCATCCGGGCACGCGCACTGCCCTCCTGCTGATCACGTTTGCGGTGTTGATCCTGGCCTTCATCGGCGCGCGGGCAATCGTCACGTCGAAGCTCGGCCGCGTGGTCACTGCGGTGCGCGATGGCGAAACGCGTTTGATGTTCCTCGGCTACAGCCCGCTCGCGTACAAGTTGTTCGTCTGGACCGTCTCCGCCATTTTGTGCGGGGTTGCTGGCGCATTGTATGTGCCGCAGGTCGGCATCATCAACCCGGGCGAGATGTCGCCGGGCAACTCGATCGAGATGGCGATCTGGGTTGCGGTGGGTGGACGCGGCACCTTGATCGGACCGATCATCGGCGCGTTCGCGGTGAACGGCGCGAAGAGCTTTTTTACGGCGAACTTCCCTGAATACTGGCTGTTCTTTCTTGGGCTGATTTTCGTGCTGGTCCCGCTGTTGTTGCCCAACGGCATCATGGGGTTGATCGAAACGGTGACGCGCAAGAGGGATCGCGTATGAACGAAAACCCGATGGTCCCTGATCTTGCATTACCTGAAGAGCCTGCTGAACGGTCGTTAAGCGGTGTCGCGAGCATGGGGCACGCGGTGGTGCCGGGCGAGATCGATATTTCACACGGAACGATTCTTTACCTTGAAGACGTGACCGTGAGTTTCGATGGGTTTCGCGCATTGAATGCGCTGACTTTATCGATCAACGCGGGAGAGTTGCGTTGCATCATCGGACCGAATGGCGCCGGCAAGACGACGATGATGGATGTCATCACCGGGAAGACCGAACCGGATTCTGGCAAGGTTTTTCTGGGGCAGTCGATTGATCTGACGCGGATGAATGAGCCTTCTATTGCGCGCGCCGGGATTGGGCGCAAGTTTCAGAAACCTACTGTTTTTGAACAGCATCCTGTGTGGGAAAACCTTGAGTTGGCTATGAAGGCTGACAAGGGATGGTGGGCTTCGTTGCGTGCGCGACTGGATCGTGAGGCGCAAGCGCGGATTGAAGAGACGTTGTCTTTGATTGGCTTGGAGAGCGAAGCGCGGCGGCTTGCCGGTGAGTTGTCGCATGGACAGAAACAGCGGCTCGAGATCGGGATGTTGCTGATGCAGCAACCGGCGCTTCTGTTGCTCGACGAGCCTGCCGCGGGCATGACCGATGACGAGACCATGCAATTGGCCGAGCTGCTCAATCACTTGCGTGGGAGTTGCTCGATGATGGTTGTCGAACACGACATGGAGTTTGTCGCGGCGCTATCGGGTGAGAAGGGGAAGGTCACGGTGATGGCCGAAGGGCGAGTGCTCGCCCACGGCACGCTTGATGAGGTGAAGAGAGATGAGACGGTGATCGAGTCTTATCTCGGGCGGTAATGGCCGCAATCAAACCACGGCCGCAACAAGCCACCAGAATTCAAGGATCGACCGACATGCTAGAAGTGGAAAACCTCAACCAGTACTACGGCGGCAGCCACATTCTTCGTGATGTGAAACTCACCGTGCCCGACGGCAAGCTCACTGTCCTACTGGGTCGCAACGGCGTGGGCAAGACAACCTTGCTTCGATGCCTGATGGGTGTCGTCCAGACCAAGAGCGGCTCGATCGCCTGGCGCGGCGCACCGATCACCAAGCTGCCGACTTACTCGCGTGTAGAAAAAGGCCTCGCCTACGTCCCGCAAGGCCGCGACATCTTCCCGAGGCTGACCGTCGAAGAAAATCTGCTGGTCGGCGCTGCCAGCAAAAAAGCCCCGAAGAAAATCCCGGACCGTATCTACGAACTCTTCCCCGTCCTGAAGGACATGCGCAGCCGCCGCGGTGGCGACCTCTCCGGCGGTCAACAGCAACAGCTCGCGATCGGCCGAGCGTTGATGTGCGATCCGCAATTGCTGATCCTCGATGAACCCACCGAAGGTATCCAGCCCTCGATCATTCAGGACATTGGCCGCACGCTGCGTCAACTGGTCGAAGAAATGGGCATGACCGTGCTGCTCGTCGAACAGTATTACGACTTCGCCAAGGAAATCGCTGATCGGTATTGGGTGATGAGCCGCGGGGAAATCGTCGCGGGCGGTGAAGGCGCGAACATGGATACCGATGGCGTACGTGCACTGATCGCCGTCTGAGCGGCACAAGCAGCGCAAACCGCACAATCAGCACGGCGTGCTATTCTCGCCGCATCCTGTGGCAACGCGGCTCGTCGTTGCCTAACGCGTGCGGGCACGCTGCGCATTGACGCGTCTGTTGCCGCGTCTGTTGCCGCGTCCGTTACTGTGCCCAATACGCGCCCAGCCGCTCATTCATTCGCAAGTCCGCTCGCATGTCGCTTCACGAAAACCACGCTGCACTCGCCACCGCGCAACTCAGTGCGCACTCACAATGGCGCGCGCGCCTCGAACTCGGCTTCGTCAAAGACGGCGAACGGACCACCCTCAAGCATCGGCTGCATGATGGGCCGTTACGCGTGCAACGGCCGCTCTATCCGGAAGGCCATGCGATCTGCCACGCAGTAATCGTGCATCCGCCGGGCGGGATCGCGGGCGGCGATCAACTCGATATCGACGTGGATGTCGGCGACAGCGCCCATGCCGTCATCACCACGCCCGGCGCAACCAAGTGGTACAAGTCCAACGGCCGTGCGGCACGGCAGAATATTGCGGTGCGCGTCGGCCCGCAGGCGAAGCTCGACTGGCTGCCGCAGAACAATATCGTTTTCGATCACGCCAACGCAATGCTGGATTTTTCGCTGACGCTTGGCGAAGGCGCTACCGCAATTGGGTGGGATGCGACTCAGCTTGGCCGGCAAGCGGCTGGTGAGCGGTGGTCAAACGGGCAGTTGCGAGCCGTATCGCGGATCGCTGGCGCGAACGGTGAGGCGCTTTGGCTCGAGCGTGCGAGCCTCAGCGCGGAAGATTCATTGCGGGATGCCGCGCAAGGCCTTGCGGGGTTTCCTGCGTATGGAACGCTATGGGCTGTCGGGGCGGCCTGCGATGATGCACTCGCTGAAGCGCTCACTGCCCAGTTGCCATTTGATGACTCGTTGCGGGCAGCGGCTTCCTGTGTCACTGAAGGGGTTTTACTCGTGCGGGCGGTGTCGCGGTCAATGGAGACGCTGCAGCGTGCTTTGACTCAATGCTGGCTTCAGTTGCGCCCGGTCGTGCATGGTGTCGACGCTGTGCCACTTCGAATCTGGTCGACCTGATTCGCTGAGCATTGGCGCCTAGCAGCGCAGCGCGCCTTTCACCTTCGTAAGACGTCGAGAGCACCAATCTGGCGCGCCCGCCTGCTCCAAATCGGTGCTCTCGACGTCTTTCGTCCCGCCAAGCCATGCTGCACCGCCATGGCACATACCTTGCTTCGAAATCCCCCACGATGCTGCCGCGTCCTGACGGCAGCCGACCACCCGCTACCACCGCTCGCCTAACATGACCCGATCGACCCTTCGCCCTGCGCGCCGCGCCTGGCTCGCCGCACTGCTGCTCTCGCCCGTTCTCGCCATCAATGCGCCCGCCGCCCACGCGGATACGCTCGACAACATCGCCAAAGCCGGCGTGCTGAAGGTCGCAGTTCCCGAAGACTATCCGCCCTTTGGCTCGGTCGGCGCGGATATGAAGCCGCAAGGCTATGACATCGATACCGCCGCGATGCTCGCTAAGTCGATGAACGTGAAGCTCGAACTCGTCCCGGTCAATAGCGCGAACCGCATTCCGTATCTGCAAACGGGTAAGGTCGATCTGGTGATTTCGTCGCTCGGCAAAACGCCTGAGCGCGACAAGGTCATCGATTTCTCGGCGGCCTACGCGCCGTATTACCAGGGCGTGTTCGGTCCCGCCGACATCAAGGTCACCGGTCCCGCCGATCTCACCGGCAAGACGGTCGGCGCCACGCGCGGCGCGCTCGAAGAAATCGGCCTCACGCAAATGGCGCCGAACGCCACCATCAAGCGCTTCGAAGATAACAACGCGACCATCGCTGCGTTTCTCTCAGGTCAGGTGCAGTTGATCGCTGCCGGCAATATCGTCGCCGCCGCGATTAATGCGAAGAATCCGCCGCGCCGTCCGGAACCTAAGTTCGTTATAAAGGATTCACCATGTTTCGTCGGCATGAACAAGAATGAAAGCCGGCTCCAGGCGAAGGTCAACGCCGCTATCGCCCAAGCGAAGGCGGACGGCACGCTCAACACGATGTCGAAGAAGTGGTTCGGCGCGCCCTTGCCGACCAACCTGTAAGCGGGTCGTTAATTCGGCTTGATATCTTTGTAAGCTGATCTGGCAGTAAGCTTGTCGCGGTTTGTTTCGCGTCGCATTTCGAGCGACCGCGATGGCGCACAACGAAGCGCGACCCCGAACGCATCCAACGCCTGTCCTGGCTGGGACAGGCGTAACCCAACCTGACATCCGATGAAGCTGACACCTCGCGAGAAGGACAAGCTGCTGATCTTCACCGCCGCGCTGCTCGCCGAACGGCGCCGCGCTCGCGGCCTCAAACTGAATTACCCGGAAGCCGTCGCTTTCATCACCGCTGCGCTGATGGAAGCGGCCCGTGACGGCAAGACCGTCGCCGAGGTCATGCACTACGGCACCACGCTGCTGACGCGCGCCGATGTGATGGAAGGCGTGCCGGAAATGATCCCCGACATCCAGGTCGAAGCCACGTTCCCCGACGGCACCAAGCTCGTCACCGTTCATCACCCGATCCCCTAATCACGCAAGGCAGCCCCATGATTCCCGGCGAACTCCTCATCGACGACGGCGAACACGAACTCAACGCGGGCCGCGCCACCGTCACGGTGGTCGTGTCGAATACCGGCGATCGTCCGGTGCAAATCGGCTCGCACTATCACTTCTATGAAGTGAACGAGTCGCTCTCCTTCGATCGTGAAGCGGCGCGCGGCTTCCGGCTCAACATCGCGGCAGGCACCGCCGTACGCTTCGAGCCCGGGCAGGAACGCACCGTCGAACTGGTCGAACTGGCGGGCGACCGCGTCGTCTACGGCTTCAACGGCAAGGTGATGGGCAAGCTCTGATGCGCGACCCGCGCACGCTTGCTCTGACCACCCTGCTCATTTCCGGACCCTCACTATGACATTACGCATCGGCCGCCGCGCATACGCGGAAATGTTCGGCCCCACCACTGGCGACCGCGTGCGCCTCGCCGATACCGAGTTGCTGATCGAAGTCGAACGCGACTTCACGACTTACGGCGAAGAAGTGAAATTCGGCGGCGGCAAAGTGATTCGCGACGGCATGGGCCAGTCGCAACGCGTGCATGCCGACGTGGTCGATACGGTCGTGACGAATGCGGTGATTCTCGATCACTGGGGCATCGTCAAGGCCGACATCGGCATCAAGAACGGCCGCATTGCCGCGATCGGCAAAGCGGGCAATCCCGACATTCAGCCGAACGTGACGATCGCGATCGGCGCGTCCACCGAAGTGATCGCCGGCGAAGGCCTGATCGTGACGGCGGGTGGCATCGATACGCACATTCACTTCATCAGCCCGCAGCAAATCGAAGAAGCACTCGCGAGCGGCGTGACGACGATGCTCGGCGGCGGCACGGGTCCGGCAACCGGTACGAACGCGACGACTTGCACGCCGGGTCCGTGGCATCTCGAACGCATGCTGCAAGCGGCCGATGGCTATCCGATGAATCTCGGCTTTCTCGGCAAGGGCAATGTGAGCCAGCCGCAACCGGCGCTTGAACAGATCGCCGCGGGCGCGATCGGTTTGAAGCTGCACGAAGACTGGGGCACGACGCCGGCTGCAATCGACAACTGTCTTTCCGTTGCCGACGACACCGACACGCAGGTCGCGATCCACACGGATACGCTGAACGAAGCCGGTTTCGTTGAAGCGACCGTGGCTGCGTTCAAGGGCCGCACGATCCACACCTATCACACGGAAGGCGCGGGCGGCGGCCACGCTCCGGACATCATCAAGGTGTGCGGCGAAGCGAACGTGCTGCCCTCGTCGACCAATCCGACGCGCCCGTACACCGTCAACACGCTCGAAGAGCATCTCGACATGCTGATGGTGTGCCACCACCTGGACCCATCGATTGCGGAAGATATCGCGTTTGCCGAGTCGCGTATTCGTCGCGAGACGATTGCTGCCGAAGACATTCTGCACGACCTCGGCGCGTTGTCGATGCTGTCGTCGGATTCGCAGGCGATGGGACGTGTGGGCGAAGTGATCATCCGCACGTGGCAGACCGCGCACAAGATGAAGGTGCAACGCGGGGCGCTGCCTGAAGATAACGCACGGCACGACAATTTCCGCGCGAAGCGTTACGTTGCCAAGTACACGATCAACCCGGCCATCACGCACGGTATCTCGCACGAAGTCGGCTCGATCGAGCCGGGCAAGTGGGCCGATCTGGTGTTCTGGGAGCCGGCGTTTTTCGGCATCAAACCGTCGCTGATCCTGAAGGGCGGCATGATCGCGATGGCGCAGATGGGTGACCCGAACGCGTCGATTCCGACGCCGCAGCCAGTCCACTATCGCGAGATGTTCGCGACGCGCGGCGGTGCGTTGGGACGTACTTCATTGACCTTCGTTTCGCAGATGGCTGCCGATGCGGGCGTCGGCGAACGCTATGGCCTGAATAAGCGTATCGTTGCTGTGAAGAACTGCCGCAAGATCACGAAGGCGGACATGATTCACAACGCGTGGCGTCCGGCGATCAGCGTCGATCCTGAGACGTATCAGGTCATCGCCGACGGGCAGTTGCTGACTTGCGAGCCGGCCACTGTGCTGCCGATGGCGCAGCGTTACTTTTTGTTCTAAGCCATGCGCACTATCGACAAACTGATTGCGCCGCATCTGAAGCTGGCACCGGTGCTGGTGAAGCGCGCGCCGACTTTGACGCTTGCTTTTGATGATCGCCGTAAGAGCCGTCTCGCGGCAACGCTGGATAACGGCGAGGAAATCGCGCTGCTGTTGCCGCGCGGCACGGTGCTGCGCGATGGGGATGTTCTGGTCGCCGATGATGGTGGTTTGGTGCGCGTGGTCGCTGCTCCTGAAGCCGTGCTGGTTGTCCGCGCGAAAGATGCCCTGACGTTGACGCGCGCCGCGTATCACCTCGGCAATCGTCACACGCCAGTGGAAGTCGGCGCGGATTATCTGAAGCTTGAATACGATCCGGTGCTGGCCGATATGCTGAAGCGCATCGGCGCAAGCGTGGATCAGGTGTCGATGCCGTTCCAACCGGAATCCGGCGCGTACGGCGGTGGTCACAAGCATGGTCACGATGAGACCTTTGCTGAAGACTATGCATTAGCTCAGCAGGTGTTCGGCGAGCATCATGGGCATGAGCATTCGGACGATCATGAGCATGAGCATGGGCATTCGCATGGCCATGACCACCCACACGATCATGAACACGGTCACAGCCACGCACACGGTCACTCGCACGACCATGACCACGGCAACGACCATTCGCACGATCAAAAAGAAAGCGATCACGTCCACGACGAATCGTGCGGCCACGGACATCATCACCATGCGCATCGGTGAACTCACAGCGCTGCTGCATCTCGCGTCGCCGGCATTGCCGATCGGCGCGTTCAGCTACTCGCAGGGTCTCGAAGCGGCGATTGAAGCGCAACTCATCACCGACGCGGATTCCACACGCGATTGGATCGCGAGCGGTTTAACCGACGTGCTTGCGCGAGGCGAGTTGCCGTTTCTTGCGCATCAGATGGAACGCTGGCGAGCGCACGATGCTGATGGTCTGAAGGAAGCAAACAGCGAATTCCTGGCAAGCCGCGAGTCTGTGGAACTAAGACGCGAGACGGAACAGATGGGCTGGTCACTACGCCAGTTGTGCGTGTCCCTTGAATGGGGCGACGCCGAACGGCGCACGACGCTGGCATCGCTCAAGCCCTTGGCCCAACCCACGGCTTTCGCCTTCGCCGCGTACGCACACGATGCAGCGCCTGACGCCGCGCTCGCCGCCTACGCATTCAGCTGGGTGGAAAACCAGGCCGCTGCCGCGTTGAAGGCCGTGCCACTCGGCCAACTCGCCGGCCAGCGCATCATCGTCGCGTTGCGTGAGCCGATCGACGCAGCCGTCACACGAGCCTTGGCCACGCCACCCGACAACATCAACACCTTCGCGCCGCAATTGGGCATTCTGTCGGCGCGTCACGAGTCGCAGTATTCGCGGCTCTTCCGCTCTTAAACAAATCCATCATGAACGCACCTCATCACCCCGCTCACTCGCCTGTCCGCACGAAGAAACTGCCGCCGCTGCGCGTGGGCGTCGGCGGCCCGGTCGGTTCGGGCAAGACAACGTTGCTCGAAATGCTCTGCAAGGCGATGCGCGAACAGTATGACCTCGTCGCGATCACCAACGACATCTATACGAAGGAAGATCAGCGTCTGTTGACCGTAGCGGGCGCATTGCCCGCAGAACGAATCATGGGCGTGGAAACGGGTGGCTGCCCGCACACGGCGATTCGCGAAGACGCGTCGATCAACCTCGAAGCCGTCGACCGCATGCTGACGCGTTTTCCCGATGCAGACATCGTGTTCATCGAATCGGGCGGCGACAACCTCGCGGCGACCTTCAGTCCGGAACTGTCAGACCTGACGATCTACGTGATCGACGTAGCAGGCGGCGAGAAGATTCCGCGCAAAGGCGGCCCAGGCATTACGAAATCGGATCTGCTGGTGATCAACAAGACGGACCTCGCACCGATGGTTGGCGCGAATCTGGAGGTGATGGCTTCAGACGCGAAGAAGATGCGCGGCGAGCGTCCCTACGTGATGTGCAATCTGAAGGCACTCGACGGACTGGATGTGGTGGTGAAATTTATCGAGAAGAAGGGGTTGTTGAAGGCTTAAAGCCTCATTCACCCGGATGGCATTCAAGCAGGAATGCCATCATCTCCGTCGCGTCTTTCGACAGATAAAATCGCACCATCTTCTCATTGAAGTCGCCGGCACGCTGCGCTGGGACACTAATGGCGTCGATACCATTCGACATCAATACGCCGTTCATCATGAAACGTGACGTGCGTTTGTTGCCGTCGAAGAAGAACTGCTGCAACGCGCCGAACAGGAAGAAAGCGCAACCCCGCTCAAAGGCATTCGAAACCTGATCGGTCAGCGAGCGCGTGCCAGTGGCAAAAACCCGGTTGAGTTCAGGAGCACCAGGCAAGGTCGGTAGCGGTGTGTGCCGCCCTGCTTCACCTAACGCCACATCCGGCGTGTATCGCGTTTCCTCTCCTTCGCCGCGGAACATACCCCACTCGAGGGCCTCATTGCGTGCAACAAGCCGATGCAGGTCGCAAAACGTGGCCTTGTCGAGAGCAAACCGACCGTTTTGTACGATCGCAAGCAAATGCTTCGAACTTTCCGCCAGATTCAGGACCTGCTCCTGATCAGAAATCTTCCGCCCGCCAACCGTTACGCCGTCGAGCAGCGTCTTTACCTCGGGAAACGTGAACGGATTGCCTTCAAGCACGCTCGCATCCCACACGAATTCCGGCAGCATCCGATGAAAGCGAAAGCACACCCGTTTAATGGAATGGGTCGGCAAGTCTTGCGGGATCGCGGCGCGATCCCATTGAAAGCCGAGGTCGGTGAAAAGCGTCATGGCAAATTGGAAAAGGCAGTTTGGATCACAGGACCGTCAGCGCTTAAGCCCAGTGTTGGCAGAATATACGATTTATCGGCGCGCGAAGCGATAACGCAAGCACCGCCTTAGCGGCGCTCGAACGACTACTCCGGCAACACCGCCATCAACACATCAACAGTCCGCGCCGTCGCGCCACGATGGCGCGCGGCAAACGCCGAAGCTGCACCGCCCATCGCCAGCCGCCTTGCCTTATCGCCGAAGAGCTCGCGCAACGCCCGCGCCAGATCAGCCGGATCTTGCACCTGCACCGCCGCACCCGCCGCGACCGCATCCGCAGTCGCTTGCGTGAAGTTGAACACATGCGGCCCGATCAGCACCGGCACCCCAACCGCGCATGCCTCGATCAGATTCTGCCCACCCAGCGGCAGCAAACTCCCGCCGATAAACGCCAGATCCGAAGCCGCAAAGTAAGCGCCCAACTCGCCCATCGAATCGCCGAGCAGCACGTTGACGTCAGAAGGCAAAACAGGCACACCACCGCCTACAGTTGAAGCAGCACCCGACGCCACCGTCGCAGCAGGCGCCCATATCGAACGCCGCTCAAGACGCAAACCAGCCTTCTCGACCAGCCCCGCCACTTCATTAAACCGTTGCGGATGACGCGGCACCAGAATTAGCAACGCCTCCTCGGTACCCAGCGCCGCGAACGCCTGCAGCACCAGTTCCTCTTCGCCTTCACGCGTACTCGCCGCAACCCACACAGGCCGCGTGCCGATCGCCGCACGCCATGCATGACCACGCGCCGCCAATTCCGGTGGCGTGCTCATATCGAACTTCAAATTCCCAAGCACCGCGACATTACGTGCACCGAGTGCAGTAAGCCGCTCCGCATCCGACGGACTCTGCGCCAGCACTCGCGCAAATCCACCAAATACGTCTTTGGTCGCATGGCCGAACTTGGCCGCGCGCTTATACGAGCGCGCCGACATCCGCGCATTGGTCAGCACCAGCGGCACATCCGCGCGACGACATTCGTCGATCAACGTGGGCCACACTTCAGTTTCCATTACCAGTCCAAGCGACGGCCGCCACGCCCGCAAAAACCGCCGCACCACACGCGGCATGTCGTAAGGCAGATAGCTGCGCAATACACGGTCGCCGAAAATCTGCTCACCGGTGGCACGGCCACTCGGCGTCATATGCGTCAAAAGAATTCGCGCGTCGGGACGCGCCTTCATCAACGCATCGATCAGCGGTTGCGCAGCACGCGTCTCGCCCACCGACACCGCATGCACCCAGATCAGCGGTGCATTGTCTTCCGGCAGCCGACCGCGCGAGTAACCGAACCGCTCGGCGATATGCTCACGATAGCCACGCTCCTTGCGCGAACGAATCAGCAAGCGCAGCACGGCAAGCGGCGCGACGATCCACCAGAGCGCGTTATAAATCGCCCTCAGCATCGGGACTCCGCACGCCCGAGCGTGAATCCGAATGCAAGCGCGCGTTTCACCGCACGATCGAAACAGACAGCGGCGCTCAAACGAGAGCCCTGCCCTTCAGGCGCTCGAGAATGCCGAGCGGTGCGCAATCCGGCTGCGCCATCGCCTTGACCGGCAGGAAGAAGGTCTGCTCCAGCATGAACTGGCCGGACATCACCGCATGCGACGTCTGGTCGGAGAAACACACCCAGACGCTGCCCGGCGGAAACGGCATGGTCTCCTGCGGGCTCGACTTCTGATACTCGAGATCGGCCTTCATGCCGTCGTGCAGATTCAGCATCAAATGGTCGTATTCGCTACGCGGCGATTTGGTCACATGCAGCAGATTCAACAGCCACGCCGAGCCGGGCATCTGAGGTTTGATGCGCGGCAGAAAGCGCTTGGCCATATCCTCGAACGGTTCGCCGACGCGCCACACCCGCGGCGCGCCATGCGGATTCACGTTGGTGAACACGCGCAAAATGCGCTCGCCGTAATTCGGCCGCGACGGAAAGGCATCGACATGCAGACGGCTGTCGTCCTTACGCCAGGACGTCTCGCGCCCTTCCACCTGATGCAGCCGCAGGCTCGTCGGCGCGACGCGCAACTTGCTGTTGTATTCGGGAAAGAGTCCATCGACCAGCGTGCGCGCATTGGCCTGATAACGCGCGATCAACGCGCGCACGGCCGATTGCGTGACCGCATCGCCGGCCACGCCATGCAGCGCGCCGCCATTCGGCTCAAGACTGATGTTCTTGCGATTCGGATCGGCCAATGCGGGATCGAGCAAGGCCTGTTCGCCGCCTTCGATGGCAAAGTTCAGGTTCGGGAAGTACAGCACCTTGCCGCGTTCGACGCCGGCCAGCAGCATCTCGCGCGGCACGGACAGATTGCGTCCGTGCCAGTCGGCGTTCGCTACTTCGATGATCTGGGTTTCGTTCATGGTCGCCCTTGAAAACGGATGGAGCGTAAGGCGAAGCACACCGCATTACAGCGCTACAGCATTAGAGTAGGCCGAAACCGGCCAGCGCGGACTTCACTTCCTGCAGCGTGGGCGGCTTGCCGGCCGTGCCGAGATTGACGACGTTCGGCGACCAGTAGCCGCCAGTGCGCCACGCGGTGGCGAAATTGTACAACTCGACTGTCGGCCGCTTCAGCGCCGCTGCAATGTGAACTAGACCTGTGTCAACGCCGACTGTCGCGGCAGCGCCTTCGATCAGGCCGACCACCGCCGGCAATGACAGCTTGGGCGGCACGATCGCCGCACCGCCGAATTCCTTCGCCAGACGCTCGCTGGTGACGCGCTCTTCCTCGCTGCCCCAGGGCAGGACGATCGACGCGCCGCGCCGCACCAAAGACTGCCCAAGTTCGATCCACGCGGTATCGGGCCACTGCTTGTCGGCGCGCGAGGTGGCGTGCACGAACACCACGTAAGGCACCGGCAGATTCAGATTCGCCTCCGACAAAGCCAGCGCCGCGCGCCCGGTGTCGATGCCGAAGTCGATCTCGTCGGTGGGGTGCGGCTGCGGGTCGTCCAGCGCCGCGGCCACCAGTTGGCGCGTACGCTCGACGACATGGGTGCGCGGCTCGATCAGCACGCGCTTGTCGTAGAAGAAGCGCACCGGCCATTCGAAGCCCGCGCCGTCGGTACGGTTCGCGAGGCCGACCAGCGGCCCGCGCGCCATGCTCGCGACCCACGCGGTCTTGATGAGCCCCTGGCAGTCGATCACGAGGTCGTAGTTCTCGGCGGCGAGCGCGCGGCGAAACGCGCTGATCTCGCGCCAGTTGTCGACCGAGAGGATGCGCTTGCGCCAGCGCCGCAGCGACACGGGAATCGCCCGCCGCACGCCGCTGACGAGTTCCACGAGCCCCACGAAGCTTTCTTCGACGAGCCAGTCGATCTGGGCCTCGGGATGGCGGCGTCGGATGTCGGCGATCACCGGCATGTTGTGAACGACGTCGCCCAATGACGACACCCTCACGATTAGTATCTTTTGCACGCTCAAGTGTGGGAAAACCGGCTATCCGGCCCGAAGATGCTATGAAAGGACGGCAATTCTATCGCGACACCGGTAAATGGCATGAAAAAACGCGGCGCGGTAAGTGAAACCCGCGCCGCGTTCGACAGCAACCGCGGTTCACGAAGAACCGCGCCGCCGCTGGAGCTTTTAGAACGGCAGCTTCGCGTCCGGCTTCTCCGCCATGATTACGCGGCGGAAGTCTTCCTGGATGCGCTTGAGCGCTGCGTCGCTATCGGCTTCGAAGCGCATGACCACCACCGGCGTGGTGTTCGACGAACGCGCCAGACCGAAGCCGTCCGGATACTCGACACGCAAGCCGTCGATCTTCACAACGTCGTCCGCGCCGGTGAACTTCGCGTTTTGCTGCAAACGCGCGATCAGTTCGAAGTTTTCGCCTTCTTCGAGCTTCAATTGCAGTTCCGGCGTGGAATTCGAGTTCGGCAGCGAGTTCAACAGCTTGCTCGGATCTGCCACACGCGTCAGGATTTCCAGCAGCCGCGCGCCCGTGTACAGGCCGTCGTCGAAACCGTACCAGCGGTCCTTGAAGAACACGTGGCCGCTCATTTCGCCCGCCAGCGGCGCGCCGGTTTCGCGCAGCTTCGCCTTGACCAGCGAGTGGCCGGTCTTCCACATCAGCGGTTCGCCGCCCTTCTCCTTGATCCACTTGCCCAGATTGCGCGTGCACTTCACGTCGTAAATGATCTGCGCGCCCTTGTTGCGCGACAGCACTTCTTCGGCGAACAGCATCAGCTGGCGGTCCGGATAGATGATCTGGCCGTCTTTGGTGACGACGCCGAGACGGTCGCCGTCGCCGTCGAATGCGAAACCGATTTCAGCGTCCGTTTCCTTCAGCGCGCGGATCACGTCCTGGAGGTTTTCCGGGTGAGCCGGGTCCGGGTGATGGTTCGGGAAGTTGCCGTCGATTTCGGTGAACAGTTCCACCAGCTCGCAACCGAGCTTCTTGAAGAGCTTGGGCGCCAGGCCACCAGCCACACCGTTGCCGGTGTCGACCACGATCTTGATCGGACGCGCGAGCTTGACGTCGCTGGTGATGCGATCCAGATACGCATCGGCGATGTCGTACTCGGTGTACGTGCCGCTGCCTGCAGAAAAGTTTTCGTCGACGATGCGCTGATGCAGCGCGAGGATCTGCTCGCCGTAAATGGCCGCGCCGCGCAGGACCATCTTGAAGCCGTTGTAGTCAGGCGGATTGTGGCTACCCGTCACGACGATGCACGAATCGACGCGGCGCTCGCCGCCGTCGAGCTTCAACGGCACGCTGGCCGCGAAATAGCCGACCGGCGTCGGCACCATGCCGACGTTGACCACGTCGACGCCGGCTGCACGCAGACCGTCCGATAGCGCCTGGATCAGATCGGGACCCGACAGGCGGCCGTCACGCGCCACCACCACGGCGTCGCCGCCTTGCGCCCGCACTTCGCTGCCAAAAGCGAGACCGATCGAACGCGCTGCGTCAGTGTCGAGCGTCTTGCCGATCACACCGCGAATGTCATATGCCTTGAAAATAGATTTGGAGATCATGTTGGCTCACTTGCGTGCAATGGAAAAATTTGACCGGCGTATTGCCGAGAGATCGGTAAAACTACCTGCTAAACCGAGCGATGCGCCCTTGCCGGAAGCGATCCGGTTCCAACTTATAATTGCGCCTTCCGGACATGCCCTAATAGACATCCATTCTAATGCTTAGACGCCCTGCTTTTGCAATGTTGCCGCGACAGTCGGCCAGGTGGGCTGTTACACATTGCGCCCTGGCGCACGTTGCGTCCCCCGCACAACACCTACAACACCGACAACACGTGCAACGCCTGCAACCGCATAGGCGAGTGTCCACCGGATGCTGACGCTCAAACGCTTCGCCAATCCCGACGTCACGCGCGCCTTCACCAACATCGTCTGGCTCGGGCTGGAGCGGCTCACGCAGATCGGCGTGGCGATCGCGATCAGCGGCATGCTGGCGCGCTACTTCGGGCCTGACACCTTCGGCAAATGGCAGTACGCGAACACGCTGCTGCTGGTGCTGTCGCCGATCACCTGGGTGTGCGGGGCGGAAATTCTGGTTCCCACCATCGTCGGGCGGCCGCCAAGTCAACTGGGCACGGTGCTCGGCAGCGCCTTCGCGCTGCGCTTTTCGGTTTCCGTCGCCGCGCTGCTGCTCACGTGGCTCGGCATCGCGCTGCACTTCTTCGACCCGCTGGTGGGCGCCATGCTCGCCGGCCTCGCGGTGACTATGCTGTTTCGCGAACCGTTCGTCGGCGTGATCAACGCGTGGCTGCAAAGCATGACTTACAGCAAGCCGCAGTTGCTCACCAGCATGAGCACCGCGGTGCTGAAGGCCGGCGTCGTCTATCTGATGGTGCGCGCGATGGCGACGCCCGCGCGCTTTGGCTGGTTGTGGGCGGTCGAATCGGCGGTCATTGGCGCGGTTCTGCTGATCTATTACACCGGCCGGCATGGCGGCAAGCTCGGCTGGCACCTCGATCGTTCGCTCTTCAAGCACTTCGCGACCGCGGGCACGGTGTTCTGGATCGGGCTGATCTGTATGTATCTGTTCCTGAAACTGGACAGACTGATGCTCGAGCGGGCCATTTCTTTCGCCGACCTCGGGCGCTATTCCGCCGCGCAGCAGTTGAACGAAAACTGGATCACGCTCGCGCTGATGCTTGCGCAGACAATTGCGCCCGCCTTTGTCTACCGCGTGCAGGATGCCGCGCAATTGCGCCGCAACGTGTGGCGGCTGACCGCCATGACCGCCGCGCTGATGGTAAGCGGCGCGATCGTGCTGGATCTGCTGGCGGGTTTCATCATCCGCCGCGTGTTCGGGCCGGACTTCGAAGGCGCCATCGAGATTTTCCGCTGGGCCGTGTGGCTTTCCGTGCCGGCCGGCATCGAAGCGATCGGCAATCTGATCGTGCTGAAATATCAGGCCAAATTCGTGTTGCTCTCGAAGTGGCTGCTGGCGCTGGCCGTTTCGTTCGTGGTCAATCTGCTGGCGATTCCGCGGCTTGGCGCTTACGGTGCGCTGGTGGGCCTCGCGGCCGGTTATCTCGCCGCCGCGTCAGTTAATCTTTATTACATTCGTTTCAAATTGCGCCCATGACGAATTCATCCGCCGCCGCGCAGATTTCTCTCGACGACGTCGCCGTCCTGATGCCCGCGTACAACGGTCAGGCCGACGTCGATCTCACGCTGGCCTCGTTCAGCGAAAGCGCGCTGATCCACGTATTGATCGTCGACGACGGCAGCACGCCACCGATCGTCGCGCCGGCGATCGCCAACATGAAGATCGAAGTGCTGCGCATGCCGCAGAACGGCGGCATCGAGCGCGCGCTGCAAACCGGCATCGACGCCCTTGCGCAGCTCGGCTTTCGCTACGCAGCACGCATCGACGCGGGCGACCGCAGCGTGCCGCAGCGCCTGGCCAAACAACGCGTGTTCATGGAGTTGCATCCGCAAGTGGCCGGCCTCGGTATGTGGACGCAGGTCGTTACGCGTGAAGGCAAGCCGCTTTTCATGCTGACGCCGCCCGCCGAGCCGAACGAGATCCGGCGTCTGCGCTTCTTCCGTTCATGCCTCGCGCATCCTTCGATGATGCTGCGCGTTGACGCGGTCCGCGCGGTCGGCAACTACCGCGCCGCGTATCCTTCCGCCGAAGACCTCGATCTGTTCGTGCGCCTGATGGCGCGCTACGACTGCGCAAACCTGCCGGAACTCGGGCTCTACTACGAGCTGAACGAAGGCGGCATCAGCGCGACCAAACGGCGCCGCCAGGTCAGCTCGACGCTGCGGCTGCAACTGCGCTACTTCAACGTCACCAATCTGTACGACTGGCTGGGTCTCGCCAAAAATCTGCTGCACTTCGTGACGCCTTACCGCGCATTGCAGCGGGTCAAACGCACGCTGCTCGCGCCGCGTGCGGGCCATTGATTCCGTTATGCCGTCATTCACCCTGTCATTCTCCGTCGAGCCCGTTCCCGCATGAAGCCTGCCTTGAAATCGACTCCCGCGCTACGCATTACACTCGTCTGTAACACCGCCTGGGCAATCTATACGTACCGGCAAGGGCTGATCCGCACGCTGGTTGGGCGCGGCGTCGACGTGACGGTGCTCGCGCCGCGCGACCGCACGTTCGAGCTGCTCACCGCGATGGGGTGCCGCTGCATCGAATTGCCGGTGGCGTCCAAAGGCACCAGTCCGCGCGAGGACCTGCGCACACTTTTGTCGTTGTATCGTTTGTATCGAAGCATCCGCCCGCACGTCGTGTTCCACTACACGATCAAGCCGAACATTTACGGCTCGGTCGCCGCGAAACTGGCGGGCGTGCAGTCGGTGGCGGTGACGACCGGGCTCGGTTACGTGTTCATCCAGCACAGCCGCGCGGCGCAAGTCGCCAAGAAACTGTACCGTTTCGCCTTCCGCTTCCCGCGCGAAATCTGGTTTCTGAATCGCGACGACCAGGCCGCGTTTGTCGAGCAGAATTTGTTGGTGCATCCTGAGCGTGCGCGTCTCCTGCACGGCGAAGGCGTCGATCTCGAGCAATTCGCCTTCACGCCGCTGCCGGAGCGGGCAGAATTCAAGTTCGTGCTGATCGGGCGGCTCTTGTGGGACAAGGGCGTGGCCGAATATGTCGAAGCCGCGCGGCGCTTGCGTGAACGTTATCCTCAGGCGCGGTTCCAATTGCTCGGTCCGGTTGGCGTCGACAATCCGAGCGCAATCACACGCGAAGAAGTGGCCGCGTGGGAGCAGGAAGGCATCATCGAGTATCTTGGCGAAGCGCACGACGTGCGGCCTTTCATCGCCGATGCGGATTGCGTCGTCCTGCCTTCCTATCGCGAAGGCGTGCCGCGCACGCTGATGGAAGCATCGGCGATGGGCCGGCCGATTGTTACGACGGATGTGCCCGGCTGCCGTGAAGTGGTGGCGGACGGCGTCAATGGATTGCTGTGCGAAGTGCGCAATGCCGCGAGTCTCGCGGAGAAGCTGGCGCAGATGCTCGACATGAGCGGCGCCGAGCGCCGTGCAATGGCAGAACGCGGCCGACAGAAAGTCGCGAAAGAATTCGACGAACGCGTGGTCGTCGAAACGTATAAAGACCTGGTGCAGAAAATGACGGGCGTTTTACTTTAACGGAGCAACAGCAATGACCACGAAGGGTACGATTCTGGTAACGGGCGGTGCAGGGTTTATCGGCTCGCACACATGTGTCGAACTGCTCAACGGCGGTTACGACGTCGTGGTAATCGACAATCTCGTGAACAGCAACCGCGAATCGCTGCGGCGCGTGGAGAAAATCACCGGCAAGGCCGTGAGCTTCTACGAAGCCGACGCGCGCGACGAAGCGGCGCTCAACCGTATTTTCGACGCACACCCGATCACCGGCGCGATTCACTTTGCCGCGCTGAAGGCGGTGGGCGAATCGGTCGCCAAGCCGATCGAGTACTACAGCAATAACGTCGGCAGTTTGCTGACGCTGCTCGGCGTGATGCGCGATCGCAACGTGAAGCAGTTCGTGTTCAGTTCATCGGCAACGGTGTATGGCGTGCCGAAGAGCTCGCCGATCGATGAATCGTTTCCGCTGTCGGCGACCAATCCTTATGGGCAGTCGAAGCTGATCGCCGAGCAGGTTCTGCGTGATCTGGAAGTGGCAGATGCTTCCTGGCGGATCGCGACGCTGCGCTATTTCAATCCGGTTGGCGCGCATGAGAGCGGGTTGATTGGCGAGGATCCGGCCGGTATTCCGAATAACCTGATGCCGTATGTGGCGCAGGTTGCTGTCGGCAAGCTGGAAAAGCTGCGGGTGTTCGGTGGCGACTATGAGACGCCGGATGGCACCGGAGTGCGGGACTATATCCACGTTGTTGACCTGGCGCGTGGGCATCTGGCGGCGCTGGATACGCTGGTTAAGCGTGATGCCAGTTTTGTGGTGAATCTCGGGACTGGGCAGGGGTATAGCGTGATCGACGTCGTCAAGGCGTTCGAGAAGGCTTCGGGGCGCCCTGTGCCTTATGAGATCGTGGCGCGGCGACCGGGTGATGTAGCTTCGTGTTTTGCGGATCCGGCGGCGGCGTTGGATGTACTCGGCTGGCGCGCGGAGTTTGGGATCGAGAGGATGTGTGCCGATCACTGGCGGTGGCAGGCGGCGAATCCGCACGGATTCGCCTGAGTCGATTTCGCCTGAGTCGATCAAAGCTCGGCGGCGGCGCGCTCTTGCAGTTGTCATGCAAAGCGCACGGGGCGTGCCGCCCTTCTTGAGCACGGGCGTGACTCAATGCTTTGTCTTATGCTTGCGCTAAGATGGGCATCTACAAAAATAAAACCGAGGGAGGAAGTGAGACCATGAACATTCATCCAGTGATTCTTTGCGGCGGAAGCGGTACCCGACTTTGGCCGATGTCGCGAGGCGGATACCCGAAGCAGTACCTCAGATTGACCGGCGAAAACACGTTGGTTCAACAAACTGTATTGCGCCTGCGCGGCATCAGGAACGTTGCGGCTCCCATCGTCGTCACGAACAATGACCAGCGCTTTCTGGTCGCTGAACAGTTGCGACAGGTGGATATTGCACCGGCATCGATCGTACTGGAGCCTGTCAGCCGTAACACCGCGCCAGCCATTGCGGTTGCCGCGCTGGCAGCGATGCGCGAATCCGCGGAATCCATCCTGCTCGTTCTGCCGTCGGATCACGTCATTACCGGCGAGGCGGCGTTCGTCGAGGCAGCCGAAGCCGCGGCCGAGATCGCCAACGACGGTTATCTGGTCACCTTCGGCATTGCACCCACTGCGCCGCACACCGGTTATGGCTACATCCGTGCGGGTGCGCAGCTTGAAGGAGACACCCATGCGTTCGCGGTGGACGCATTCGTCGAAAAGCCGGATGAGACCACGGCGCAGCGTTTCCTTCGTGAAGGAGGTTACTTCTGGAACAGCGGCATGTTCATGCTGCGGGCTTCGACCTTCATGGAAGAACTGCGCCTTTACGAGCCAGAAATCGCTGCACAGGCAGAACTTGCGCTCGACGGGGCGCAGCTCGACAACGACTTCACGCGTCTCGACGCTAAAGCCTTCGCCGCCTGCCCGAACATTTCGATCGACCACGCCGTGATGGAGAAAACAAAACGCGCAGCGGTCATTGCCACAACGAACCTCGGTTGGAACGATATCGGCTCGTGGACTGCGCTTGCTGACATTGCAGAACACGATGCCCAGGGCAATTCACTTCTCGGCGACGTCCTCACCGAAGCGATGAGCAATTCATATGTGCGCGCGGAGCATCGACTGGTAGCCGCCATCGGTCTCGACAATGTCGTCATCATCGAGACCGCTGACGCCGTACTGGTCGCCAATCGGGACCAGGTGCAGGACGTCAGGAAAATCGTTGCCCAGTTAAATGCGGCGGGCCGCCACGAGTCAGTCACGCATCGTCGCGTGGCACGTCCCTGGGGCTCATACGAAGGCATCGACGGCGGCGATCGTTTCCAGGTGAAACGCATCGTGGTCCGCCCTGGCGCGCAGTTAAGCCTGCAAATGCATCATCACCGTGCCGAGCACTGGGTCGTCGTGAAGGGCACGGCACTCGTCACGAACGGTGACAACGAGATCATCCTGACAGAGAACCAGTCGACCTATATTCCACTTGGAATCACGCACCGCCTGAAGAACCCGGGCAAGATCCCGCTCGAATTAATCGAAGTGCAATCCGGCGCCTATCTCGGCGAAGACGACATTGTGCGATTCGAAGATACATATGGGCGGGCGGAAAAGGCATAACGCCCATAAGAATCTGACAACTCAATAAGGCGTTGTCACATCAAGGTGTTCGCGTCGTAGTAGTGCGATGGATGGAGCTTTCCTTAAACGCGGGACGGATTCTGGGTAAGCCCGGTGAAACGATGCCACGCAGCAAAGCGTTCGCCGGGTTGTTTGCGCTGGAGGCTCAATTGAAGCCGGAAATACCCGCGAACGGCGCAACTGATGATGGCGCCCGGGAATCGATGGCGATAGTACAGTGACGTGGTTGTCTTCATCGCATCACGCTACCGGCGCGAAACATGTGAAGTGAGCACGTGCGCCCTCGCGGATGAAGCAAATCCGGAACGCATGATTTTCCCACGTTCTGGATTATGGGTGACGTCGTTCCTGTCACAGCTACTGACCCACAGGATTGCCCGCGAAACGTTGCTCGTCCACCGCGATCATCTTTGGAGGCTCGCGGTGGATGGCGACAATCATGATGGCAATGCGACCAGCCATGCAACTTGACGCTAGCCATCGGGGCGCTATCCATCAAGGGCGTCGCATCCAAGTCCGTCACTTCGGTTCAGATCCCGGGACGCGCAGGAGCGGCGCCATAGGTGGACGATCGTGAAAGGTGCACCGTTGGTACTGAAAATGAGGATGCGGCGAGCGCATGAGATGGGTCGGCGTGCGAATGACGCAGAAGGGAAACTCGGGAAGAGATGGGCAGAAGAAACCCGTGCGGCGAGCCGCCCACACCGTCCCGGGTGTGGGCGCAAAGCGGATGGCAAACTACAGCCTATTTTTTAGGTTCGTCAGCCATCGCGCGACGACAACCAGCGGCTGGACATCATCAAGGAATACGACAAGACATTCTGGATAGCGCGGCGGCAGGCAGTTTCGAGCCGGTCGCGCCCGTAGTCCTTGCCCATGCGCAGCACCGCCCAGGCGGGTGCGATAGGCTTGTTGCGGGTGCTTGCGAGCGCCCAGCAGATGCTGAATGACGGCCGCCGTGTGCGGACCGATGTCGGCCGCCCAGTTACGCAGCCGCTCCGGATCCCAGCCCTTGGCGACAGCCAGGTGCTCCGGCGGCATGTGCACGTCGATCGTGGTGTGGTACCGACGGCGAGCGCTTTTGCCGTGAGCGGCAATGCGCTGGCCGCGATGGAAGATCTCGACGGTGTTGGCTATGTGACGCATGTCGACCTGTTCGCGCGCATAGCGGTACGGGGCACCGAGTAGTAGTGCTGGTCGAGCTCAACGTGATAGTCCGACGCGTGCGACCTGCCACTCCGCGTACTGATAGCGCCGCTCGGGCAGCGGCCTGAGTGCGGGACAATCGATCTCGTCGAAGACGCTGCGGCGGGAGCCGGGCAATTTCTTGAAGGACCGGTTGTTCAGATCGCTCAGCAACGCGGCGACCGCCCGGTTGGCCTCGTCCAGGCTGGGCGGTGACAATTGTCTTGGCCGGCGACGACGATAGGTCCGATCGGCTCGGCGTCTGGCAGGCGCACTTCGAGCATATGATCGCAGCACGACTGAAACTCTCTTCAGGTAGTACTTTTCCTACACGGTGATAACCAGATCGGTGTACTTGGACAGATGGCCGTCCGAAGTCACCAAACGTAACGGTTCCGACAGAGCCTGTGCGACTAGAAGCCGGTCGAACGGATCGCGATGAATGTCCGGCAGATCGCGAACCATCGCCGCATGAACCGCCCGCACGGGCAACTCCGAAAAGCCGCTCGCTTCGATCTCGGACACCAGCAAGTTCACGTCCACGTCGAGCTTGTCAAGCCCTGCCTTGATCGACGCCTCCCAAATACTGGCGCTACTGACGAAAACATCGTCCGCGTCCAGTATCAGCTTGCGTGCCGCTTTGGTCAGCTTGCGGTCGTCCGTGACCGACCAGAGGAAAACATGCGTATCGAGAAGCAGTCGCATCAACGGCCCTCGAATGCTGCGATGACGTCATCGGGTAGCGGCGCATCGAAGTCTTCCGCGATCCGAACCTTGCCTTTCAGCCCGCCGAACCGGCGCACCACCTTGGCCCGCTCCATCGGGACCAGGCGCGCAGCCGGTTTGCCGGCCTTGGCAATCACAATTTCCTCGCCGCTGGCTGCGGCATCGACCAGGCGCGAAAACTGCGTCTTCGCTTCATGAATATTGACCGTTTGCATAACTGCTCCTAGTGGACTAAGCCCACTTTAGTCCACATTGTTCCAATGGTCAATACGTTCCGGTATCCAGCACGCAAGGGATGTGCGCCGACGAGTCGGCGTAACTCACTCATGCCAAACGGCCGTGGGCCTGCAGCAGGCGGCCAGTTTTGGCCGATCGCGACTTATCCTGAAAGCGGTCGCCCGGCCTCTACGGGGGGTATGACATTGCACTGAACCGGAGTTTTGGCACAAAAAGGGAGTTCGGATAACCAGGTTAGCGCCGCGGGTGACGCGACACCTCAGGTGTCGCGTCGAGCTTCATCCGCCCGACCATGGGCGCAGGACGGTACTGCCATGAAGTCAAACCGTTTCTTCAGCATGGCAGGCCCCGCCCTGACCAAGATGAAAGCGGGCTATCGGCGCCTGTCAGGATCCCACAGTCAGTTCAGTATCGTGAGCCCCGGAATGGCCTCATCGCGTACGCGGCCGCCAGTCAGCGCATGGCACACCGCACCCGTCGTGGTACCGAGCGCGTGGGCCGCCTTCCGCAAGCTGCCGCGATGCTCTGTAAGCGCGGCCATTACTATGGCCTCCGTGAGTACCGGAATCGCGAGAAGCGTGTTGTCGTGTACCAGCGCCCCGCCAGGCGCTCGCGTATGTCGCGACCGCGGTGCGGCTTCTCTCGGGAACCGGCTTAGGATTGGCAGCAACCCGAGCTTGTTGATCCACACGACGAATTCACGCCAGTGCCTCAGTCTCTCGGCGACTGCTTGTTCCGGCAGGCCTTCGGTTGACCAGCGGGACCTCAGATAGTGAAGATGCTTGCTCTTGAGGTTCCACGGGGTTTCGGGCGTGAAGCCACCCGCGCGCAGAACCCGAAACCCTTCGAGCAGAACGGCAACTCTCCGACATTGCGCTTCGGCCGGAACCGCGTAACAGCGGCCTGTTCGCACATCTAGCGAAGAATCAATTCTATTTCTGACGAGTTTGCGGAACTCCCGCTTGAATACGGCCGGCAGGGTGCTGCATGTGATCACATATCGGTAGTCGTAGACGGCTTGCATGCTGTTTTCCCTTGAATGAGAAATTGGGCGGTCGACGCCGCGTGAGACGCCGACCCATGAGCGGTGCGCGCAGGATGCGGCGCCACCCGGTTAGGTTGTGTGCGCTGTTTATCAGGCCGCGCGCGCCGTTCACTATGGATATGGCCAGCCGTCGCTCCATGCCGACGTCCGGTAAGACAGCGCGCAGTTGGCCGCAAGGGACCCGCAGATCCTCAAGAGGACGGTGGCGGGATGCACGCAGACACGCGGGGGGAGAGGAAACAGGAGACGGCCTATACGGCGGACAGCACAAAGCTAGCCGCAGATGACGTCACAAAAATGAAGTAGGAAGAACGGGCGAACGCCCTCTCCGTCAGGCCGGCTCAAGAAAAACGCGGCGGCTGTGGCGGTTAAAGTCGATGCGTCGAAGACGCTGAGCAGCAGTGTAAATTCTGAATGGCGGGTGCGGCAAGCACGCGTACTTTACAGCGCAATGCTATGCTACTTGCACCATAACAGTGGGACAGTGGGAGAATAACCATGGACATCGGGTTGCCGGTATTGGGCATCGGATTGATGATGATGGGAATTCACTGGTCGATGAAACGAGGCCTCCGTGAAGAGCGAGAACGGCGCATTGCCGGCATACAGTGTGCCGCCACGGCACATGCCCCTGGGCTGCATTGCCCGCACTGCGGGCACAAAATCGATGATGCAGATTTCAAGCATCAGCCCACGTCATTTGTACCGCCATCGCGGCGAGATTCGCCCTATTTCCGGCGCGGTCGCAGAGCGACCTGAGTACTCCGTCGATGTAGCTATCGCAGCGGGTACCCGCGAGACCTCTGGACGATTCTTGGGGAGACGTCTCCGGCGTGTGAGCGCGGCTTGACCCGTCGCTCTGTAGCGTTTCTCCGGAAAGGCTCCTGATCCGCACTCTGACCCAAGAGTCTGGAAGCTGTTCCCACAGTCTTCTACTCCCAAGAATGCTCGCGAGCGCGCGAGTTTGCTGCCTCCATTCCGACTCCGGAATCTGCGTCATTGCACATCGCGCCTTACTGAACGAGAGCGGCGGGTTATCTCCTTCCGCAGACGATCTTTAGTGACCACAGCGATATTCCACGCTACCCTCTAGCGCCCGCTCCATTCCCATGATTTAATAACTTTTACAGGTATTGCCGTGCGACATGCACCGTTCGCTCACGTCACGAGCATCGACAACCACACCCTCTGTTTCAGGGGGTTTGGGGGAGTTTTCCCCTAATTTTTTGCAATACGCTTGTCAGCCCATGCTGGCATTCTCACTTCTGCAATCATAGGTCGAAGCGCGAAAACCGAGCCAGCCCGGAACCGCTCGACGCTTCACGGCTACATTTGACGCGTCGACAAATAAGTGTTCCGCGAGATGCTCGGAAACATTCATTGCTTGACTCAAGGTTCCAAGCGAACCTTGCCAAACAGAGGAGGTTCGCGGCTTCGCCAACAGCCAATGTTAGCTGTTCGCAATCCTTCGCTTCGATACCAACTATAGCCACGCTGTTGAACTGGCTTTTCTCAACGCGATTCGGCGTTGAGATCAGCAAGCCATCTAACTTGACTGCACGGCATCAATATCCGGCCGACTCTTTAAACTATTCAAGTTAAATTCCTTTAGCCGCCTCCCATACGCCGCGCACAACGCTGCCTATGGCTCCAGCCTGGTTACCGCGCCAAGCACGGCGGCCAATGCGAAACTCTGATGCAGGGTCACGCATTCATCACATATGGCCCGCCTCGCGCCAGTTCATGCTGCGTGAGGAATAGTCAACCGACCTCCTGTCCGTTAGTAGCTAAAGCTAACGGAACCCGCGAGCGTCTCAAACGCCGACTTCGGCACTCAACAAGCTCAAAAGGCAGGTGTCTTATGGCACCTGGAAGCAACGCGTTTTCGCGCCTGTCGCTCACTCAGCAGCGATAGCGTCCTTTCCGGGCATCCATCCCCCCATGACTTGCAAACCGAAGGGCTCTATCCGTAACGGATCCCCAAGCTCAACGCCTCACCCGCCCTTCCACCTCTTATCACGAACACCTCCAACGCACGCGCCCGGCCCCTTCGCGACCCCAGTCCGCCGGCACGTTATTGACGACATCGCATGACGATGAAGATAAGTCACGAACTGATCGTGACCGGGGCCCGTTCGCGCATCCCGCACACGCGAACGTAAGTTTTCTTGCGGACCTACAAGGAGGCTAAAGCGATGGGCATGATGTCACAAGCAATACACAGTGCAGCAGTCAGTAGCAAAAAGGCAGGCGGAAGCTATGGGACGCAGCAGAACAGACGTTTTGATACGACCGGTCTTCTGCGCTTCGCGAGGCAAGTCGGGGAACTACACGCTTCAATTGGCCAACTGCCAACATGGGTAATTCATGCCTACGCCCAGTACTGCATGGCGCAGGGAAAGGCTGCCGGCACTCTGGCAAACATTTTTTCGGCAATCCGGGTAACGTCCGGGACCGCGGGACGCGATATCGACGAAGCGTGCGGCAACAGGAGACTCCGTTTGACACGAAGGGTGCGCAAAGGCACAAAGCGCGCTCAAACCGCCAGCGAAATTCAGGAGCTACTAGCGAGAGCGAGGCGCACAGACATTGGACTGATGCACCTGATCTCGCTTGCGCTGCACCTTGGCCTACGACGTAAAGAGGCATTGATGTGCCCACGCGATCTGCAGATGTGGCTTGACGCGCTCATGCGTGGCGAGAGCAGCATTCCGCTCATGAGAGGCGCGAAAAACGCGAGACCAAGAGACGTGCGAATAGTCCAGAGCAAACGAGAGGATACGATCGCGTCAATCAGGTCAGCCTTGACCTATTGTCAAGAGCACGATTTCGAGCTGATCACTGGTAGCGGAAAAACGCTCAAGTCCTCGATGAACCGACTAAAAGCGCTACTTCGTCGCGCAGGGATGGTCGGCCAGGTAAGTTTCCACTCTCTCCGCTATACGTATGCGCTAGAGGCCGCTTCCGAAATGCTGGACTCCGGCATCGCACCATATGAGGTACTGGTCCAACTCAGCGAATCGATGGGCCACGGACCGACTCGCACCCAGATGATTCTCGAACACTATTGCCAGCCTATCAAAATCAGGTTCGAAGGTCATATTTCCCTTCCCCAGGACGAAGCTCACAGACGGCGCCCTGCAAATAAGCTCCCCCGCGCTACTGCACGCCAGGAGGCCAAGCTTCGACACAGCGCCCTTAGCGGTTATCCCGTTGGCCGATCGAATCTCGGGTCCACACCGCATGATTCACGTCCGAAGAGCTGAGAACGGCTCGAATTCTAGCTAGCGCATCCAACCAAGACCATGGAGTTTCAATATGCAGGAATCCGCACTTAAAAATCAGGCAATGCATTGCATCGACAGAATTGGATGCAATAGCACCATGAGCACTATCATGCTGGACGCGTGGCTGTCGCTCGAGCGATTTCTCGCCCAGTGCGGCAAACTTCCCCCTCGACTCGAAGATATTGACGCAGCGGCATTGGCCAGCTTCGTGGAGCGGCAATCGTCGGAATGCATAAACGTCGAACTATTGTTGATGAACCTAGTTGGGATCAGGATGATCTTGCTGGAATCAGGTTGCGCCATAGAACAGCTCGCGCCATTGAGTGTGCGCGTAAAGCGACAACGACTCGCCAACGATAAGAACGGCAATTACCGCTTCGTGAAGACACTCGCCGCGGCGGTGCGATGACTCGTGGCAACCCGCCATCTATCGCCTCGATCAATCGTTAAAGCGTCGCAAGGGGGCCGCAGGCCTTCTTGTGGCCGCATATTGGCGGGCTCTGCACCAAATCAACGTCAGGAAACAGGGACCAAGCATGTCGACTCGACGCTTCGCCGGCCAACGCCCGGATATTTCCGGAAAGCCACAACACGCAGGAACCGAAACGACTACCACCACCAACCGGCTTTCAATAAGGTCGGGGCAGCATAGTCCAATGGCTCTACGACATTTTCCTGAGCCACTTATGTGCATCCCGCGCGGATATATGATCTCACTCCACGATGCCCTTTTGGAACGTGACACTTAGTGGGCATCTGGCCACGCTCGATGCGATGGTCAAGCGCGATGCCAGTTTTGTTGTGAATCTTGGGACGGGCAACGGGTATAGCGTTATCAATCTCGTGAAGGCGTTCGAGAAGGCTTTCGGGCGACCTGTGCCCAATAAAATTTTGGCTCGTCGGCCGGGCGACGTGGCTTCGTGTTTTGTCGACCCGGCGGTGGTTTTGAACCTGATCGGCTGACAGGCGGAATTTGGAATCGAGCGGATGAACGCGGATCACTGGCGCTGGCAATCGGCGAATCCGCAGGGGTTCAAGGGCTAATTTTTGCGTTGGGCCGCAGCGCTGTCTGTTTGCCTATGGCAAACAGACAGCCAGGCACCGGGCAGGCGATCGGATCAAGAAGCCGCAAGCGCAACCGGCGCGCCAGCCAACCTGGCGGCGCCCGCCGCATACCCCTGCGGTTTCGCCAGAGCATCAGTAACCCTGAATACCGCCACGGCATCCCTCAAAACGGCAGCCTGCTCCTCAAGCGACTTAGCCGCGGCAGCAGCTTCTTCGACAAGCGCAGCGTTGTGCTGCGTGACCTCGTCGATCTGGGTGATCGCTTTGTTCACCTGCTCAATCCCGTCGCTTTGCTCCAGCGCTGCTGCCTCGATCTCTCCCATGATGCCTGTCACGCGTTCGACCGATTGCATCGCCTCATTCATCGTCCGGCCCGCCTCCGCCACCAGCGATGCGCCTTGCTCCACCTGAGCCGCCGAGTCGCCGATTAATGCCTTGATCTCCTTGGCCGCCGATCCGGAACGCTGGGCGAGGCTGCGTACTTCCGAGGCCACCACTGCGAACCCGCGCCCCTGCTCGCCGGCCCGCGCCGCTTCCACCGCCGCGTTCAAAGCCAGAATGTTGGTCTGAAAGGCGATCCCCTCGATCATGCCGATGATCTCGGCCACCTTGCGCGATGACTCGGTGATGCCGTCCATCGTTTGGGTGACGCGTGACACCACGGTGCCGCCGCGCGTCACCGTATCCAGCGCGCCATGAGCGAGCCGATTCGCCTGCTTCGCGTTGTCCGCGTTCTGCTTCACCGTCGCCGAGAGCTGCTCCATGCTCGCCGCGGTTTGCTGAAGTGCTGCCGCCTGCTGCTCGGTGCGCGACGACAAATCCGCATTGCCCGACGCGATCTCGTTCGCGCCTTGCGTAATCGCTGCCGTGCTGCCACGCACCTTCGCCACCGTCTCGACTAGGCCGTCGCGCATCTTCGTCAGCGCGCTCAACAACTGGCCCATTTCGTTGCGCGACTTGCTTTTGATTGCGATCGTCAGATCGCCCGCGGCAATGCACTCGAAGTGCTTGATGGTTGCATTGACCGGCTTGATCACCGCCGCCGACAAACCAACCCGCGCCATCACGCCGATCACGATAGAAATCGCGCCGATCCCCGCGAATAGCAACGTCGCAAGTTGGAAACGCTGCGCTGCCGTCTCGGCCTGCTTACGCTGGCTGTCCGTCTGCAAGCGCTGCAGCGCGTCGATGGATTTCGAATAGATCGCGTAGAAGGCGTTCGCCGTTTCGCCCTGGATGTTGCGGAAGGTATTGAAGTCGAAGTCGGTCAGCGCCTTGAATTCAGGCTCGATCGCCTTATCGACGAGCGCGCTGCGCGCCTGCTCGACGTTCTGCGCGAGCTTCTTCTCTTCCTCGCTTGCGAACGGGCCGGCCATGTAATTGGCGAAGTCATTGTTCGACTCGACCAGCACCTTATGCGCGGCCGGCAACAGGTCGTCGGTTTGCTTGCCGACGCTGAAGAGCGTCTGATAGGAGCCGAGCGCGAGTTGCACCTGCAGCAGCTTCTCGGAGCTCGCCTTCAGGTGCGACAGCGCCACGGCGCTGTGCTGCGTTTCGTCGAGGCTGCTATTCGCGAGCTTGAGCGCGCCGTAGCCGACACCGATCACGGTCAGCAGGAAAACGACGAATACGCTGATCACTAGCGTCAGGCCGCCACGAATGGTGATGTTGTTAAGCATTGGGTCTCCGGAACGTCTCATTGATCGGCGGCGAACCCCGTGATGCGTCGGCGATCGTCTTTTTTCGCCGGCAACTTACACTTCACCGCATCCATGTTAACGACCTTCTGGAGACCTCGTTAAATAGGTGGAATCCATGACAGGCAAGACTTTGCGGACGATTAAAGCTTCACTATCTGGGATTTTCCGCGTGTTCGGCGCAAGCGCTGCTTTTCAGGACGCCATGCGTTTCGTTTGTATAATTCGGCGTCTTCGCTCAGGCCCACTTTCATGCTTAGTTTTGCGCTCGGCTTCCTCGTTTCACTGCTGATCACGCTGTTGATCGTGCGCTATGCGCATTTGCATGAAAAATTCTCGACCGATACGGATCTGGCCGGTGTGCAGAAATTCCATGTGCGCCCGGTGCCGCGCATTGGCGGGGCCGGGATTCTGGTCGGGCTGATCGTGTCCGCCGTGCAGTTGCATCATGCGTATCCCGCCGTATCGGGCGGCATCCTGGGGCTGATCGCGTGCGGCATGCCGGCGTTCGGTTCGGGATTGGTCGAGGATCTGACCAAGCGGGTCTCGCCGCTCGCGCGGCTCGTCTGCACGATGGCGGCCGCCGCCCTCGCCTACTTCCTGCTGAATATCGCCGTGACGCGCATCAGCGTGCCGCCGCTCGACTTCCTGCTCACATATGCGGTGATCTCCTGTGCGGTCACCGTGCTGGCCGTCGCGGCGCTCGCCAACGCGATCAATATCATCGACGGCTTCAATGGCCTCGCGTCGATGGTCGCGTTCATGATGTTCGCTTCGCTCGCTTATGTGGCGTTCCAGGTGTCCGATCCGATCGTGCTGTCGGCGTCGTTCATGATGATGGGCGCGGTGCTCGGCTTCTTCATCTGGAATTTCCCTGCGGGGCTGATTTTTCTTGGGGACGGTGGCGCGTATTTCATCGGCTTCATGCTCGCCGAGCTGTCGATCATGCTGGTGATGCGCAATCGCGATGTGTCGGCGTGGTATCCGGTGCTGCTTTTTATGTATCCGATCTTCGAGACCTGCTTCTCGATCTACCGGAAGAAGTTCATCCGTGGGATGTCGCCGGGGATTCCCGACGGCGTGCATCTGCATATGCTGGTTTATAAGCGGTTGATGCGCTGGGCGGTCGGCGCCAGAACGGCGCGCGAGCTGACCCGGCGGAACTCGCTCACCTCGCCGTATCTCTGGCTGCTCTGTCTGATCGCAGTCGTGCCGGCGACGTTGTTCTGGCGGCATACGCTGCATCTGTTCTGTTTTGTGGTGGTGTTCGCGGCGACTTATGTGTGGCTTTATATGAGCATCGTGCGGTTCAAGTCGCCGAGGTGGATGGTGGTGAGGAAGCGAGGCGGTGATCGCAGGTAGCACGCCCGGCAGAAATCGCCCCAGCATGCTTACCCGCAGTTAGTGTCTTCCGAAGGCTCACCTTCGCCGAGATCGGGGGCGCGACTTCAGAGTCGCCACCCTGACTAGCTGGCAGCAACAGCACTTTGAAGCGGTCCCGAACTCAGATCAGGGCAGACAATTCGTATCACCCTTGACCGCGTGCGCGACCTTCCTGAATGCGTTGCCGGTGTTCTACGAGGGCTTGTGGTCGCATGTCTGCATGCCGCAGAATCTCGTCGGCGACCGTGCGCACAGGCAAGCGCCCCGTTCCAGTATGTGCAAAACGCTTCTGGCATGTCCTCAGATGCCTGTAAAGTTCGCCACGCTCAAGCAATGCGGCGGGAAGTGTCGGATCCACCGTTCCTGCTTCGTGCGAAAACACGCCGAGACCTTCGACGTTCCACAGTCGCGGCGGGAGCAACCCCCTGAGAAACCGCACCTTTGCCGCATTCTGCTTCATCGGCGATGTGCGCGCGAGTCGCTGTCCGTCAATCGCCGCGAGCATCAGCTTATCGTCGGTTTCACCACGTGTGACAGCGCCAGCCCAATGCTTTGTTTCGATAACGAATATTCCGAACGGCGTGATCACCAGATGATCTATCTCGGCGGTCGGAAAGGCGCTCCCCGGCGCGTGAATAAGAATGAGGCCATCGAATACCAACCAGTCATCGCCGCACAAGCGTGCGAGATGCCTGTGCAGATCGCCTGAAATCCGCCTCTCCCCTTCCTCGCCGGGCGCCATCGGCGGAAACGTCCCTGCTATGGGGGCTCTGTCATCCAAAAAGCACTTACTGTTGCAGCTCAGATACGCCCACAGCAACAAGGCGCCGAGCGCAATTAGTTGTAACAGCATACTGGTTTCTCCTGTGTTGATATCGGTAAAACCAGCGTATGCAGTCCTTTGCGAAGTCAAGGATCACGTGAGAATCCGAATGCCAGAAGGAAGCTGCTTTTCTAATGGAGTATCTTCGGTGAAGGCCTGAGACAAGGCGCGCGTCGTCGTACCAAGCGCACGCGCCGCCTTTTGCAGATTGCCGCGATGCTCCGTCAACGCCGACAGGACGTTGTCATATGTGAGCACGGGGATAGCCGGGCCGCCGCGGGCTGGCACAACGGCGGCCACAGCGGGTGATTTGTCGCCGTACGGCGCCTGCGCTCGCACAGTCGAATTGAGCAGCGCAAGGAGTGTGCGCTTTCTGATCCAAAGCAGAAACTCGCGCCAATGTACGAGTTTGGCCTGATCGTACCAGGTTGCATCTTGCGCCGACCATCGGGCAATGAGATAGCTTAAATGCTTGCCCTGGAAATTCCATGGCGTTTGCAGGGCAAAGCCACCAGCGCGCAACGCCTCAAAGCCATCCATCAGTTCCGCCACGCGACGACATTGTGTTTCGGGCGAGACCGGGTAATTCGCACCTGTTCGCCGATCATATTTCCAGTTGACTTTTCGCCTGACAAGCTTGCGAAATTCGCGCTTGAATTCGCCCGGCAAACTGCTGCAGGCAATAACGTATCGGTAATCATAGACAACTTGCATACCAATTTTCCTTTTTTTTAACCGGTGAAAGATCACTGCGGCGCAACGCGCCGGCTTTTTCGGGGGCGCGTCGTTTATCAGGCTGCGTGCGCCATCGACGAAAGGAAGATGCGAGCTGCGAAACCGGCGAGGCTCACAAGGTGGACCTAGCAGTCTGGTTTGCTGCGTATTATTTAATCCATGGCAGACGGAGCCGACACACGCACGTGTGATGCGATCACAGCCTGCAGCCTGCGTCTCCACCATCGCTTGCGTCGCCGACGCGCTCAACGCGGCGTCAGCCCGAGGCCTCGTCGCCTACTAGAATTAGGCATAGAGTCTTTTAGCAAACTGGTATTTTCCGCTTTTGTCATTGACAAGCCGTTCGCGTCTCACGCGAACGCTAAGCTGTGTCAACTCGTTGTGGGAGAAACCTGACTCGAGCAAAATCAACCTGACGCAGGTGAGCTCCAACAGTAGCGATTCCACGTCCGGATTCCCCTCTGAACGAGTTTCGATGAAGCGCGCAACCGAAGCTACGTTCAGGTCTTCTAACCGCTTCGGAATTTCAGAAAATCGAGCAGTAAATTGTTCAATTGCAAGCCAAACGGTATTCGTGATAGTGCGCATTGTGTCGTTGAATCCGATTCGTTCGGCGCAATATCTCACTTGATGAATCAATAGAGAATCTGACATAGAAATACTTCAGGATTTGATAAGACACTTCTCGACCGAAGTGCGGCCGTGGAGTGCTGTCTCATCGTCTGCGGGGCCAGCGCGGCCAATCGGATAGCCACTTAGCGCGCTATGTCGGCGCTTCGCCACTTGACGGGCTGCTGCTCGCGGCAATTCGGCCGGTGGGCGGCGCTCATCTTTGACGTTGTACCGCGATATTTGACCTTCAAATTTGTCCCTGATGGACTGGCAGTAGTGTCCAAGGATCATCTGGGCGCGTGTTGGACCGTGGCCGAGCGATTCGCTTAGTTGGACTAGGACATCATACGGGGGTACTCCAGCTTCCAGCAGCTCCAGCGCACTCTTGAGCGCATAGGTATAGCGAAGAGAATGGAAGCTTGTAGGACCGGTGACGCCGGCACGCCGCAGCAGTGCCTTCAGGCGATTCATCGCCGATTTGAGAGTTTTGCCATTGCCCGTGATCAATTCCAAGTTATGCTCGCGACAGTAAGCGAGTGCAGACCGGACCGATTCAGTTGTCTGCGCTCGCTCGCTTTCGATGACTCGTACTTGCCGGGGTCTTGCATTTTTAGAACCACGCATTAGCGAAATCGTGGAATCGCCACGCTCGAGTGCATCAAGCCACATCCTTAGATCAGGCGGGCACATCAACGCTTCTTTACGCCGTAGGCCCAGATGAAGTGCGAGCGAAATCATGTGGGTTAGCCCATGGTCAATCCTCTTTGCTCGCACGAACAACGCCTCAATTTCCCTCGGGGTCATGGCCCGCTTTGTTCCTTTCCTTACTCGCCGAACCAGTTGCAGCTCCTTATTGCTGCAGACGGCATCAATGTTCCGACCGGCATAGCGCGACGTGACTCGAATAGCCGCGAATATATTTGCCAGCGTGCCCGTAGCTTTGCCCTGCGCTGCGCAGTATTGGGCATACGCATGAATTTCCCATGCTGGAATCTCGCTGATCGACGAATGTAACTCGCCAACCTGTCTGGCGAAGCGCAAAAGACCTGTCGTATCAAACCGCCTATTCTGTTGTGTTGCAAAGCTACCGCCCGCCTTTTTGCTGCTCACTGCTGAATCGTGTATGGCTTTTGACATCATGCTCATCGCCTACCTCCAAAGTCCGACCCGCGTCTCAACCCATGTTCGCGCGCGGGATACGCGAACACGCCTCCGGTCACGAATGGCTCGTGACACATCTGGACATCGTTGGATGTCTAAAAAAGCGCGCTGGGCGGAGGTTGCCCACACGCATATGCAAGGGTTGTCGAGGTAATGGGAAGGGCCGGGTGACGCGTTGAGCTGTGGGATCCGTTATCGGATAGGCCCTTGAGTGGAAAGGTTTCGGAACGGGGTGGATGCCCACAGCGAGATACGGCCTCAGGTAAAGTTGACGTGAGGCGCACTATCTGATGATGAATGAACTCAAGGTCAGTTTGACGGATGCTCCGCTGAGATGCCTGAGGAAAGCTGGGCTTGTTCGCCGTCGTGAAAACGCCGGTAGCGCGGGGGGGCGTTGTGAAAACAGCAATTAGTCTATTGTGAAATAGTCACGCAACCAGTCGCTTTCACGTCGGATTACAAAACCGCGTGACAGCACTTGGCACGGACAGGTAATGAGTATTGGCCAGGTGGCCGACTGGCCTGGACGATACTTCTCTCTGTTGGGTACAGCTCGCGCTTTGCCCATTGGCATTTCTCCCATGCGATACGCCGTCAGCTCGCCGCAACGCATAGTTGGCAGCCATCATAAGATGGCGCGCATAGACTCTGGCGCATCGCAACGAGGACTCACTATGCGGCAGGATTGCCGCGGTACCGCTGAGGAAGGCGCGGCAACGCGACCATTGATCGGTCTGACACCGCTGCCTTCCTCCTGCATGGCTGCGCCGCAGCGGTATTGACCAACTGCGGCGCACAAGTTCATAAGCTTTGAATAGCAAAGCAGCGATGCCCAACAACGAGAAGTGCTATCGACAAAAAACAAAGTGCGGCAGGTTCAACAAGGGACTTCCCGCTCAGAGCGGGAGTGGTTGCAACTTCAAGGCAGGCTCCAATTAAAGCAATCGCACTAAGCATGTGTGCAAATCGCCCGTTAAGTTCCCGCTGACCAGCGGACTGAGAAAAGAGGCGCTTGACGTTAAAAAGCGTCTCGCGACGAACAGCGGCATTGAAATCGATGAAATACCCGCGCCCAGAATCATGCTTTATCGCGAATCGAACGCTTCCGTATTCAGCAATAAATGATTTTCGTCGGTCGAATTGATCAAGGATCTCTATTAGCGATATTAAACGTGCCGGCAACGTCACCTGCGCTGATTCTGGGCTCAGTAAAGCACGATCAGCAAGTACAGTCCCATCTTCATAGGACACGACAACACCTATTAATTTCATGGCTACTCCACTATTAAATGATTGATGGTTTTCTTCGTAAGGCCAATCGCCCGATGACGATGAATGATCCGAAAAAAAGCGTTTTTCCAGAAGAGGCTGCCACCTTCCGGTGGTCAAAAAAGCAGTGAGAATCTCGACAATCTCAAGCCGGTTTCCGAGTCCAGATCAGCGTCAGACGCTGATGGGCGAGAGAAAAGGCCTTCCGTGAATCGTACGATTCGTTCCAGTCGATGCGTTGAAAACGCGGTGTGTAAGGTGACTATAGCGCCCCTACGCACTACGTTCCACGCAGAAAGCTAAGGAAAAGAGGGGGTCTTTTCCTCGTCCAACGAAATAGCAGGTGCCGTTCACCGCGTGCTCGTGTTACGGCGGCCGAACCATCATCAGGCGTCTCACCCGGCCCGCAGTCTAGCGGCCATACGGGTTTTGCTGGTTTCACGTGAGTGCCCGAAACGTCTGCGCCGCATTGACTGGGACTTCCAGCCCCCTCATTCCCGGCCATTTACTAATCAATAGTTGGCAATTTCAGCTTTTCCCCCAATCCGCACAGCGCGATTGCAAATGCGCGGAGATGCTGTCGGAATCAAGATATTGGGAATGGGTCTCGCGATAGCGCTTTAACCTAGTTCGCATGAAATGGTGCAGCTCAGCCGCTTGCAGGATGGTTTCCGGCAACGCGGGATCAAGCACACAGTGCGAGGCAGAAAATACGGCGATGCTTTCAACGGGGCAATTGTATGCGCCAAGTATCACGCGCAGGTGTCGCAGTGCTGGCTTTGCCCTGCGTAATGGAGATGTCTGCACGGAAACAACGCCAGGCCTTTCATGCAAAAGAAGCTCGTCAGCATTCATTGAGCTCTTGACCATGCCCATCCAGTCGTATCGATCGATGGCAAACGCGCCGTACGCGGAGACAGCAAGACAATCTATCCATGTTACGGGATTGCGCGTGCCCGGCGCGTGCTCCAACACAACTCCACGGCGGACAACGAACGCACTGTCGGTCATCGCCTTGAGCACCGATGCAACATGTTTTGCTAATGGAGAACATAGCCGACGTCGCTGCGCCATCCATCCGGCGCGTTCATAATCCAGCCGCCTGGAATCCATGCCTAGACCCTCGAAGCACGCAGCAATGTTGAAGGCCTCGTTGCCCGCTGAAGGAAGCTGCACCTTAACCTTTTCCATCTGTTCTCCTTTCGCTCGCTGCTGTTTTCGATACCTTGAGCTTGCCTTGTGCAGCTGGAAGTCAAGGTAACGGCGCAACAAAAAGGAGATCTGGAGCCTCGTAGCCATTGGTCGGGTTACCTGGCACCAAGAGCACGGCTGTGACGCGCGGGAACTCAAACTTAAGTCCAACGGAGAGCAGGAACGTGACGCCCGCGAAGAGGGGGGGGTTGGGGCGAATCGACGGGAGGATTGCGACCAGGGCAGTGCTCAGAAGCAGAGCTTCAACGGAGACGTCACGCCTCCGAATACAACTCCTGAGCGAGAAAATCTCGACGATCATCCCGCCTTGAGGGGGAGCGCTGACTGGCCGCTGGGACGAGGTCGCTCCATATCCGGACGGTGTTGATGCGCGAGGTCTTTCAAAGGCTGGACCCTGATGCCCGCTGCCTAGGCGATGCGCCGTGTGCAGCGTGTCAGGTAGCGGAAAACCGAGGAGCCGCGGTCTTGAAGCAGGGATGATTGCTCAACAGACGGTTGATCTCGATGCGCTCGGAGGTAACAGTAATTTTTTTCAGAGCACTGCGAATGGCGAACTCCAATTCCCGACGATATTGGAAGAGGAAGTCTGCATGGTCGCACTCGATAATGAGTCGTTTAGTTCCTCTTCCCCGCCTGATGCGCACACGAGAAAGATCAGATGGCCGGACATTCTCGTTATTAAACTCCCGAAGGACGGTTTCGGCCGTCGTCCCCATCCCCTTCATTTTTAAATAAATGCTCTGAGCGCGCTGGAGCAGTACTTGCCTGCCCCAATCTTTGTCAAGCGCAAGGAGTTTCCGTCCGACGGCAAAAGTCAGTTCAGTCTCGGCGAAAAGAACCGGCAGACTGTCCCGGAGCGCTTTGATGTACACGGCGTCGCGTATGTTCTTTCGGGAAATATTGAGCGCACGGGAGCAACCGCTGTAACTGGTCCATTCCCCTTTGGCGACACCGAGATGATATCGGTCGGAGATGTTCCTGGGTAAGTCTAGCGTGCTTTTCGGGATTCGATTCACAGACTCGCGGGACCAGCGCAATGCTTGCTTCGACGCGGACACTTGCCCTTTTACCATCGCAAGCACCGCCCTACTTGGAAACTTGTTGCCAGCGGCAACATGCCGCCCAATTCGCTGACCCACGATTTCAAGGCCATCCCGCGCTATAACCTCGCGCATAACCCGCACCGAATAAGGGGTTATCTCAGCAGGCTTTTCGAACAACTCGATCAACCCATCTGGCAATTCAGCTAACTTAAGTGCCAACGACAGTTCCGCCTGACTGACACCCAGTGCGTTCAATGCGTCCGCCTGCGTCGTCCACTTCCCCTCGGCAAGTCCATTTTCATAGAGAAACTCAATAGTGCAGCAACTGCGCTTTTTGAATGATCGAAGCAGTCCATTATGGGTCATAGTCATATCTCACATTTGGGCTGGTGTCGCAGTCTTCCGCAGCCACCGTATCAACGATACGCGATTTTGCGCGCGAATGGCGACGGAATGGAATGCAAAACGTATCGTCTTTCGAAAAAAGAAAGGACGATAAACAGCTATAAAGAATCGTCACGCATTCATGGGCGTCCCGGGCGGAGGCACGACCGGCGGGCAGCGATGAACGGCGCGGCCCGTCTGTCACGAAAAAGGATCACGCACGTCTGGACCTCATCCCGACGACTCCGAATAGATTTTTTCTGACGGCACTCGGTTTGCTACCTTTCGCCCGAGGCGAGCGTCTCGCGTCGCGTAGCCGCTCCGCAGGCATACTGCGCTCGCACGACACTGCCGCCTTCCCCTGTTGCGATGTGAAGCTCATCGTCTACGATGCTGCCTTTCGCCTCACACTCCGGCAATCTGGAGAGGGTGTCGGTGGTTACGCTTGACGCGTTCATCTTCGTTGTCTTTTTGGAAGATCGGCCGTAACGTACCGGTGGTATTCGAAAGAAGACGCATTTTGCGAAATTCCCATTCACAGCTCATGCGCACAATTTTCGCAACGTGACGTCGGATCGAGTGAAGCCCCCCTGCAGCTCAATAGGTTCGCCTGAAAGCGGGTCGACCTTTTACACGATCGATGGCATCGCCTTGTTCTGATTGACAAAACAGGGCGATTTGCGAAAAACGGATTGACTGAACATGCGCACGAATTTCGCAAACCCGCGTCGCGCGAGCCGCTCGTGACATGTACAAGTCGCGGCCTTAGGGCCCGGCATCAGCGCGACCGGATGTACCGCTACGGCAGCTCTCCTGCACCTGAACCCGCATCCTCGCCAAACCGATGCCCCTTGCATCGCAAGCTGCGGCGCCCCGTATTCACACCCAACTGCACGATCAGGAACTGGCAATTGATGCGAATACCTGAATCAGGTCTGACATCACTCCTCCGTCTCAATCGTCGGCCGCCCGCCGCGTTGCGCCCGGCGGGTGCCTGTCACCGGACGGCAACCAGTACGCAGGCGTTCGCCCATTGCACGAAGGACGAAATGCCGGTATTTCTCGCAGCGGGTGCGCTCGCGCCTCACGCGAAGGAAGTGATGGAACTCACTTAACTTGAGCCGTGAGGTCGAAACACCGAATCCGACCTTGCACATTTCGTTGTCGATAAGCAGCGATCGCCGTGTACCTCGTCTACTCCCAGGGAGCAGCGGGAGCATGGCAAGCGCTTGAGCCGGTCTTTTCTGTCGTGGCGAATCGACGATAGGTGCGCTCTGCGCTTCTTCGGCCTCGGGCGTCTGCCTCTCGGATAAGCGCCGCCGCGTTTAACGTGTTAAAGCCTGTGGCGCTACCGGTCGACTGACTGCATCTCCTTGTTTTTCTTGATAAAACGGCGTGATTTGCGAAAAGCGGTTTGACTGCTCAAGCGCGCGAATTTCGCAAATCCGCGTCTCGCGCGCCGCTCGTAACATGTGCAATTCGCGGTTCTACGGCCCGGCACTAGCGCAACCGGATCGACCGCTACGGCAGGTCCCCTGCATCTAAACCCGCATGCTCGCCAAACCGATGCCGCTTGCATCGCAAGCCGCGGCGCCCCGTCTTCCCACTCAATTGCACGATCGGGGAACGGCAATTGCTGCAAATACCCGAAACGGGTCTGACATCACTTCCCTTTCTCAATCGTGCGCCGCCCGCCGCGTTGCGCCGGGCTGGTGCCTGTCACTAGACGGCAACCAGTACGCAGGCGTTCGCCCATGGCACGAAGGTCGAAATACTGGTATCTCTGGCGGGCCCGCTCGCGCCTCACGCGAAGGCAGTAATGGAACTCACTTAACTTGAGCAGTGAGGTCGGGACGCCGAATCCGACCTCGCTCATTTCATTGTCGATAATCGCGATCGTTTTCAATCGGACAGCGGAATTCGGCTAGCAGCAAACTCTGGAAGTGAACGGCGGGCGCGGCGTATGTAAGGGGACAGGGATGCGTCTGCGATCTTCCCGTTTCGTCACGACGTGCAATCTGTCTACATCCAAGCCCCACGACACGTGCCCCGACCATTGGACATGTGTAATGACAAACACACCAAAGTCGGTCAAGACAACGCAGTCGGCCCTGATCATTGGGCCCGCGAACCCGCTTAACGTAAGCACGGTCAGCTCTTCGTGCAAGGAGTAGCACTCCCCCAAGTAGCGGAGCGAGCACGGCATGCAGCTTTCGCGAAAATCGACAAACTTCTGGCGATGTTCCGCCACTGCGGGCTCTTTCGCGTATCGATTCGGATATCCGAGGATTGCCTGAACCGGGATAAAAACGCGCGCGGGATGATGCACGCATGCGCGAAATCGTTGAGTCACGGGGGACTCCTTTTGGCCGCATTCGTCGTAGGCTTCGGTTCTGACACATTTGTGTGCCAGCGGTATTCATCGTAGCGTCAATTCACGCGACGAGGCTCGGCAATGGTGACGATGTTGATAGGCCTTTCAACGAAGCCGGCGGGGCGACAGTTGTCCGTCGGTCGCGCAAAGCCGAGGTTCCGCTGAAGATCGAAGGTTCGTGCCTGATCTAGTGCGCGTCAAACCTCGCCCCTTCAGAAGGGCGGGGAAGGATAGCGCGGACGGCATAGCCGTCCTTTGGGGTGCTCAGTGCGGCGTTCGCTGTTGCTCGATGTACTGACGGATCACTGCAATGGGAGCGCCTCCGCAGCTACCGGCGAAATAGGATGGCGACCAAAGCGCACCTCCCCACAATTTGCGCCGGATGCTCGGGTAGCTCTTCTTTCGGATCATGCGGCTCGAAACGCCCTTCAGGCTGTTCACCAGCGCCGATACGGCGACCTTGGGCGGATAGTTCACCACCAGGTGCACATGGTCGTCCTCGCCGTCGAACTCGACTAGCTCGGCCTCGAAGTCGGCGCACACGCTCGCGAGCACAACGCGCATATCGTCGAGGATATCTTTCGTGAAGACGCCACGCCTGTACTTGGTGACAAAGACCAAATGCACGTGGATCAAGAAAACGCAGTGGCGTCCGTATCGAATGTCGTTGTCGGTACTCATAGACCAAATTATAATCGCGACTATGGAACGACTCCAAGCCTTCAAATTCGAGCTTATGCCGACCGTCGAGCAGGCGCGCAAGATGCGCCAGTTCGCCGGCGCACGCCGGTTTGTCTATAACAGGGCTTTGGCGTTGCAGCAGGAGAATCGCGAGGCTGGCGGGAAGTTCATCGGCTACGTCGGCATGGCGAAGCGGCTCACCGAATGGCGCAATGGCCTTGAGACGCCGTGGCTGAAGGATGCTCCGGTCCATACCCAGCAGCACGCACTGAAGGATCTGGACCGCGCATTCGTCAATTTCTTCGAGAAGCGCGCCGACTACCCGTGTTTCAAGCGTAAAGGTATGGGCGATAGCTTCCGCTATCCAGACCCGAAGCAGATGAAGCTAGACCGCGAGAACGGCCGCATTTCTCTGCCGAAACTCGGGTATATGCGCTACCGCAACAGCCGTATGGTGCTCGGCGAGGTTCGCAGCGCGACGGTATCGCATCGCGCCGGTAAGTGGTACGTGTCGATCCTCACGAGGCGCGAGGTCGAACAGCCGATTCCGCACGGCCCGGTGGTCGGCATCGACGTCGGCGTGGCCCGCTTCGCGACTCTGAGCGACGGCACATTCATCGCCCCGCTCGCCAGCTTCAAAAAGCACGAACAGCGGCTCGCGAAGTATCAGCGGCGCATGGCGCGTAAGGTCAAGGGCTCGTCGAACTGGAAAAAGGCGAAGGCCCGCGTGCAGCGCATCCATGCTCGTATCTCGAACGCCCGCTCGGACTTCCTGCACAAAGCCTCAAACGAGATCAGCAAAAGCCACGCAATGATCGCCGTCGAGGACATGCAGGTACGCAACATGAGCAAGTCGGCAAGCGGTACGGCCGACGCGCCGGGACGCAATATCCGCGCAAAATCGGGCCTCAATAAGTCGATTCTCGACCAGGGGTGGTTCGAATTCCGCCGCCAGCTGGAGTACAAAACGGCGTGGCGCGGCGGATTCTTTGTCGCCGTCCCGCCGCAGAACACGAGCCGCACGTGCCCGTCATGCGGGCATATTTCGGCCGACAACCGTCGCACGCAGGCGCTGTTCGCGTGCGTGCGCTGCAGCCACGAAGCGAACGCCGATCACGTCGGCGCGATCAATGTTTTAGAGCGCGGACAGCGCTTGTTAGCCTGTGGAGAGACGGCGCAGTGGGGCCGCTCGAAGAAGCAGGAACCCGCCGAAGTGACTCGGGCCATCGCGGCCTAAGCACCGTAGAATCCCCGTCCTCTTCAGAAGGGCGGGGAGGACGTCAAGCAATCTGCTCCTCGTCAGCATGCTGGCGGCAGCGACTCATCATGCGACGGCCCCGCATGACGGTCAGGACGCGCATGAGACAGGCGGTGAGAAATACTGCCATTCCGGCGAACTTGAAAAGTGTGAGATAGCGGACGGGTTCCTTGAAGCGATCGGGCATCACCGCAGGCACCCGCGATTCGGCTGCAATGCCTGGAGCTTTGGACTGCAACGGGGACACGGCGCCATGACGGCTGCTTCGCGCATCGGGCGAAGGGTGGCAAGGCAAAACGCTGCCATGCAGATAAGAACGCGCGAAATCCTGCCAGGTATGTTGGCCGAAGCTACAACGGTGGCTTGTAGACAAGCAGACCATTGCGGCAATGAAGATAAATGAGCGGCAAATCGTGGGGGCCAGACGATGTTGTCGCAAGATTTGCGGACCGGCAGCCTCGCAACTGATCAGCGCGTGGTCAACGATTTCCCAGGAGGCTCGATGATGCCGACGCGATGAAGGCTGACGCCGCTATCCAACGGTAGCTTTCACCGGTTGAAGCCGCCCCGCAACAGCGCACAGTGATCATCACGCGGGATTACCGTCCCGGGAGGCAACGATCTCATTTAGGCCGGACGCTCCGAGGCTTGAATCTGGGAATTGTTTAGCGGACAACGTTCCAGGCTATAACGCGTTACGGCGACTTTGGGATAAAGAGGGCGATTTTCGGCGTCTTTCGCCCCGCTACCGTAACTGAATTCTGCAACGCGAGTCGGCTTGGGGTTCTTCGATCAGTTGATGACACGCCGCAACTTCGGGTTGAGCACAGAGCAAGCGGAGGGCCAAGAGTCCGATATTGGCAAAGTTCGACCACCGCTCTAGAGCTCAGAGCAGCTGCCCCGTAGCCGACGCCGATCACGGTCAGCAGAAAAGCAACGAATACGCTGATCACTAGCGTCAGGCTGCCACGAATGGTGATGTTGTTAACCAATGGGTCTCCGGAACGTCTTAATTGATCGGCGGCGAACCCCGCGATGCGCCGGCGACCGTCTTTTTCGCCTGCAACTTACACTTCGCCGCATCCAGGTTAACGGCCTTCCGGAGACCTCGTTAAATAGTCGGTCCTGAACAATCTGTTTTGCCGGCCACCGGCGTTACGGCAATGGGACT
>NZ_JALQCK010000025.1:0-129467 GCF_030464835.1 Paraburkholderia sp. WS6 | reverse complement strand
GCAGTGCGGTCAGAATGCCGATCGCCAGATGCATGCCGGTGTTGCTGTCGCCGAGCGCCGCTGCGCTGATAGTCGGCGGGCCGTCCCAGAAGCCGGTGGTGGATGCCGCGCCGCCGGCGCATTGCGCGACGTTTTCGTAGACCTTCAGGTCGTCATAGTGATGGCCGTCGCTGAAGCCCTTCACCGAAGCGACGATCATCTTCGGATTGAGTTCGTTCAGGCGTTCCCATGAAAAGCCCATCCGGTCCAGCGCGCCCGGCCCAAAATTTTCGACCAGCACGTCGGATTCGCGAATCAGCTTTTCCAGTACTTCCTTGCCTTCGGGTTTTTTCGTGTCCAACGTGAGCGACTTCTTGTTGCTGTTGAGCATCGTGAAGTAAAGCGCGTCGGCGTCGGGGATGTCGCGCAACTGGTTGCGCGTCACGTCGCCCGAACCTGGTCTTTCAACCTTGATCACATCGGCGCCGAACCAGGCGAGCAACTGGGTGCACGCAGGGCCGGCCTGAACGTGGGTGAAGTCGATGATCTTGATGCCTTCGAGTGGTTTGGTCACTTTGCTATCTCCGTGGTTACGCTGGATCACTTTTTCATTGCCGCGCTTTGCGGATTCAGATTGGTCAGGCGGCCGCTTTCGGTGCCCGCCGCTTCGTCGATGACGGCATTGATCAAGGTCGGCTTGCCTGACGCAATCGATTCAAGCAGCGCCTTCGTCAGTTCTTCCGGTGTGGTCGCGTTGTAGCCGACACCGCCGAATGCCTCGATCATCTTGTCGTAGCGCGCGCCCTTCACGAACACGGTCGGCGCGACGTCCTTGCCGCCCGTCGGGTTCACGTCGGTGCCGCGATACACGCCGTTGTTGTTGAAGACGATCGTGCAAACCGGCAGGTCGTAACGGCAGATGGTTTCGAGTTCCATGCCGCTGAAGCCGAACGCGCTGTCACCTTCGATCGCGACAACCGGTTTGCCGCTCGTCACCGCCGCGCCGATCGCGAAGCCCATGCCGATGCCCATGATTCCCCACGTGCCGGAATCGAAGCGCTTGCGCGGCTCGTACATGTCGATGATGCTGCGCGCGTAGTCGAGCGTGTTCGCGCCTTCGTTGACGACGTTGATGTCCGGGCGTGTCTTCAGCACGTCGCGGATTGCGCGCAACGCACTGTGGAAATTCATCGGCGACGGGTTCTTGTCGAGCGTGGCGGCCATCTTTGCGAGGTTCTTGCTCTTGCGCTCGGCGATCGCGCCGATCCACTCAGCGCTCGGCTTCGCGAATCCCGCATCGAGGCCGGCGCGCAATGCCGCCACGCACGAGCCGATATCGCCGATGACCGGCGCGGCAATCGCGACGTTGCTGTCGATCTCGGTCGGCGAAATATCGACCTGGACGAACTTCTTCGGCTCCGCGCCCCACGTTTTGCCCTTGCCATGCGAGAGCAGCCAGTTCAGACGCGCGCCGATCAGCACGACCACGTCGGCTTCCTGCAGCACGAACGAGCGTGCCGCCGACGCCGATTGCTCGTGCGTATCGGGCAACAGGCCCTTGGCCATCGACATCGGCAGATAGGGAATGCCGCTTTGCTCGACGAACGCGCGGATTTCCGCGTCAGCCTGCGCGTACGCCGCTCCCTTGCCGAGCAGGATCAGCGGACGCTTGGCGCTCTTCAGCACATCGATTGCACGCTTGACCGATTCCGGCGCTGGCAACTGACGCGGCGCGGCATCGACCACTTTGACCAGCGATTGCTGCGCCTTCACGGCGTCCAGCGTTTGCGCGAGCAGCTTGGCCGGCAAATCCAGATAAACGCCACCCGGACGCCCCGACACCGCGGCACGAATCGCACGCGCCACGCCGATGCCGATGTCTTCCGCATGCAGCACGCGATACGCGGCCTTCGCATACGGCTTGGCCGCATTCAACTGATCCATTTCCTCGTAATCGCCCTGCTGCAGATCGACGATTTCACGCTCGCTCGAGCCGCTGATCAGGATCATCGGGAAGCAGTTGGTGGTCGCGTTGGCGAGCGCGGTCAGGCCATTCAGAAAGCCGGGCGCCGACACTGTCAGGCAGATACCCGGCTTCTGCGTCATGAAACCGCTAATGGCCGCTGCATTGCCCGCGTGCTGTTCATGACGAAAACCGATGAAACGCATCCCTTCCGCTTGTGCGAGCCGCGCGAGGTCGGTGATCGGGATGCCGACCAGTCCAAAGATGGTGCTGATGTCATTCAGTTTCAGCGCGTCGATGACGAGATGAAACCCGTCGGTCGTCTCGGCCGCTTGTTGTGTCGAAGTCTCTTCTACTGTTTGCCGGTCGGCTTCTGCCATGATGCTGCTCCTTGGTCGCGGGACGTTATGGATTTGTCGTGAGTGGCGAGCTCACGTTGTTGTTCATTCAGGTGAGCCGCCGGGCGACGGCTGCAGGCGCGCTTCAGCGATCACTACGCCAGCCGGCGCGCCTGAGTTTTCGATCCAGCGTTTTCTCATGGGGGCGAGGATGAATTTCGCGGATACGGCTGCCGCGATCGACACCACCGCCGCCGAGATGAACACGGTGCTCCACCCGCCGCTGGCCGACAGCACCGAGGCGAGCGGCACCAGCATCGACGCTGTGCCCTTCGCGGTATAAAGCGTGCCGGCATTGGCCGCGGCGTATTTGCTGCCGAACGTGTCCGCGCAGGTCGCCGGGAAGATCGAGAAGATCTCGCCCCAGCACAGGAACACAGCGGCGGCGAAGAACATGAAGGCGTACGGGTTGTGGCCGAACTGCATGAGCCCCAGCAGTGCGACGCCCTCGCCGAGAAAGATCATGAACATCGTGTTTTCGCGGCCGATGCGGTCCGACAGAAACCCGCACAACGGACGCGTAAAACCGTTGCAGAAATTGTCGATTGACAGCGTCATCGTGAGCAGCGGCAGCGTGATGCCCATCAGGTTCACCGGCAGCTTGGCAAAGCCGAATTCCTTCGCGATCGGCCCAAGCTGTGCGGTGGCGATAATGCCGCCGGCTGCGACGAACACGAACATCAGATACAGCACCCAGAAGAGCGGCGAACGGATCATCTCGCCGGGCGTGTAGTCGATCTTGCTTGCGACCACGCGTTTGGCCGCGACCGCGAATGCGGGAGGTTTCGGCCGTACCAGCATGGTGGCTAGCAGCAGAATAGAGACGCCCTGGAAAATGCCGAAGAACATGAACGTGTGCTCGTAACCCGAGCGCTGGATCATGTTGGCGATTGGAATCACTGTGATGGCCGCGCCGGCGCCGAAACCTGCCGCGGTCAGGCCGGCCGCGAGACCGCGTTTGTCCGGAAACCATTTGAGTGCCGTGCCGACGCAGGTGCCATATACGCAACCCGCGCCGATACCGGCGATCACGGCTGCGATGTATAGCTCGACGAGACTGCTCGCATGCGCGTCGATGATCCAGCCGAGCGCCGCGCACACCGAACCGCCGATCACAACCGGGCGCGGCCCGAACTTGTCGACGAGCCAGCCTTCGATAGGCACGAGCCAGGTTTCAGTGACGATGAAGACCGTGAAGGCGGTCTGAATGGCTGCCTGGCCCCAGTGGTGGGCGTTGTCCATCGGAACGACGAACAGCGTCCACGCATATTGCAGATTCGCGACGAGCCCCATGCATACGATGCCGATCGCTAGCTGGACCCAGCGGTTTTGCCGGAACGGCGTACTGCCTGTCCCGGATACGTTGGAATGTCCCATGTCCTTCGTCTCCTGTATCTTCCGTCGCGCTCGAGCGGCGCGTTGGACCTACGTGATCGAATCGCTTCATCGCCGGTTTGTCTGTGGGCAATCAAGCGCCAGTGGTCGGCCAGAGGGAATTGCACTGACGAAAACCCTTGCCCGTCGATCTCACAACAACTGGGTAAAAGGCGTTTCGCGTGAAGCGCGTCTAAAGGATGCTGCGCGCGAACAGCGATAAGTAAAAGTTAAAACATTTTATGGTTTGCATTAGGCATACCTAATGGATGGGTTTGCCTGTTCTGACTGCGGGGTCAGGAGCTGTCCAGGTATTCTGACGTCGTCGATGTCGTCGGCAGGGGAACGGGCATATAAACAAAACGTTATAGTTTTTCGAAGTAACTTTAACTGTTGTTTATCTATGTGTGCTCCTATTCTTGGTCATGTCAATTTGCCTGAAGGAGACGACCATGAACCCGTCCCAGTTCGACGCCCGCGACAGCGCGCACGATGCGGAAGTAGAGGCGCAACTGTGCGCCTATAACAGCGCTTTCGAAGAACTCGGCCTGCGCTTCCGTTGGGATGCGCGCACGCTGGCGTTGCTAGCCATGATCGACGATGAAGAGGCGCAGATTGCCGCGTACATCGAAGCACATCACGCGCACTTGCTGAAAGCGTATAGCGCCGGGTTTCTGAGCCGGGCCATCCTCGAGAAGAAAAAAGCGCGCTATCCAGCGTGCGTATCGATGCGCGTCGAAAGCGCGCCGCATGTGACCCAGGCGGTAGGTCAGCCGCAGATGAGCAGTTGGCGCGAGCGCTTGTCGTACGAGGTGGAGCTGCCGGCGCTGGTTGGTGTTTAGACGTGGCAGACGAATTTCTGCTGGCGGGAGCCCTGGATCGACGACGTTTGTTGTTTGTTGTTTGTTGAGTCGATCCGGGCGTTGCATCAAATCCGTCGTCAGGCGGTAAATTACTCGCTCGCAGACTCGACGGGGACCGCGGCGTCTCGTGCGGGCCGGCGTACGGCTCGCACCTTCCCGCTGTTTCCGCCGCCGCAGAAGAACAGATCGCCGCCATCGGCTTCCAGTCCCGACACGATCAGGCCGGGCGGCATCTCCAGGCTCTCCAGCACTTCTCCCGTACCAGGATCGACTCGCCTCAACTCGCTCGCTTCATCTTCCCAGGTGCCGTGCCAGAGCTCTCCGTTGCTCCAGGTGACGCCGGTGACGAAGCGGTTGGACTGGATAGTGCGCAGAATCGCCCCGGTTTGGGGATCGACCTGGTGGATCTTCCGGTCCTTATACCGCCCCACCCAGAGCATTCCTTCGGCCCACGCGAGCCCCGAGTTGCCCCCGCCGCCGGGTGCGGGAATGGTGGCGAGCACGCGGCCGGTATCCGGATCGATCTTCTGGATGAGGTCGTCGGCGATCTGAAACAGGTGCTGGCCGTCGAAGGCCGTGCCTGCCTGCGCTGCGACGTCGAACGAGCGCAGCGTTTCTCCGCTCACCGGATCAAAGGCGTTCAGCTTGTCTCCGGCGGCAATCCAGACATGCTGACCGTCATAGGTGACGCCCCCCACCTGGCTGACACCCGGAAAGGGCCCATATTCACGGACGATTTTGGCGGCTGATTTGTTCATGTTTTCATCCTAATCACTCGGTAGGGGGAGCGGGGAGTAACAAAGTCGTCGTGAATCCGGGCATGGGCGGCGTCATCCAGCGTCGCGCGCGCCCGCGGCCGAACGACTGCACCTTGCCGGCTGCCGCCAGCGAATCGAGCGCCCGCTGCATGGTGCGCTGACTGGCATCCAGTGCAATCGCGAGCGCCGAGCTCGACCACGACTCACCGTCGGCGAGGAAGGCGAGCACCATCGCATGCGGTTCTTCGACCGGCCGCGCGAGCACGACGACCTCGCGCGCGCCGTGCGGCACCAGCGCAAAACCGCGCTTCGTCGCGCTCACGCCGGCCAGCGGCCCAAGCAACGCGCGAAGCCGCCCGACTTCGACGCGCAGCCGTGCGCGATGCGATTCATCGGCATGCCTCGTCCGGAATGCGCGCGCGATGAGTGTGTCCCTCGATACGTCTTCGGGCCACGCTTCGGCCAGTGCGCGTGCGAGCGCGAACAACACCGGACGCCTCGCGAGCGGGACCACGATGTTTGCTTCACGCACGACATAACGGCACGCGTCCACCACGAGCGCCTTCGACGCCAGTAACGCCTCAATCTCCTCGAGCACGAGCAAACGCTCTTCGCCGTGTGCGATCAGACGAGCCGCGGGCGTGTCCAGCAGTAGGCGTGCGCTGTCGACCTCCGCCGTCAGCGATGGGATACCTGCGTGACGCGCGGCCTGCTCGGCTTTCGCGAGCGCAGCACGCGCTGTTTTCGTCTGGAGGCGGCGCATCGCGATTCCCGCGACGACCAGCTCGTGGGCGGCACGCAGCGCGGGCGGGAAGGGCGTGGGATCGAGGTGGGCGAGCAGGCGCTCGGCCTCGTCGAGGCGCCCGATCAGGAGGAGGCGCCGGACTTCGAGATACCGCGCATGCGCGGCGTTCAGCCGGTCGCCGTGGGCTTCGAGCGTCGCCCGAGCGGCGTCGAGCGCCTTCGCGGGCCAGCCCAGATCGCGCGAGGCGAGCGCGATTTCGGCCTCGGCGACCACGCACCGTGCTCGGGCCACTGGCGCTTTCGGGCCGAAGGCGCGCGCCGCACTGCGCACCAGCGCTTTCGCCCGAACGAGATCGCCGAGCTGCGCCATCGCGATGCCTCGCAGCGCGAGCGCAGGTGCGTCGTCGCGCAAGGCGACCCGGTTCAGTGCGCCGAGCGGGTCGCCCGCCGCGAGCGCACGCGCCGCGGCCGTCACTAGCGAGTCCATGGTCTATCCGAATCCCGCCACACTTGTCACTCCCACCGTTCGGGTGCCCGTGGCTAATCTAGCACGACCACCAACCAGTTCGTCGTCTCGACAACTGAACGAACGACGAAGGACTCCCAAGGAGGGAATCATGACCACGACACATACAACCGGGACGCGTGACCAGTGGCTGGCGGCGCGGCTCGATCTGCTCAAGGCAGAGAAGGCGCTCACGCGGCAGAGCGACGCGCTGGTGCAGCAACGGCAGGCACTGCCCTGGGTGCGAATCGACAAGGCGTACACATTCGAGACCGCTGCCGGAAGGGCGTCATTGGCGGATCTCTTCAAAGGACGCTCGCAGCTTCTCGTGTACCACTTCATGTTTGGACCCGACTACAAGGCGGGGTGCCCGTCGTGCTCATCGATCGCCGATGGGTTCGACGGCGTCGTCGTTCATCTGGCAAATCACGACGTCACGCTGACGGCGGTGTCGCGGGCGCCGTTCGAGAAGCTGCAGACGTACCAGCGCCGGATGGGCTGGACGTTCCCCTGGGCGTCGTCCGCTGGCAGCGACTTCAACTTTGACTTCAACATCGCGTTCACCGAGGCGCAGCAGCGTGAAGGAAGCATCGAATACAACTACGAGCGCGGCGGCCACGCGATGGACGAAACGCAGGTCGTCCCGGAGCCCGTCGCCCAGTTCGCGGCCACGTGCGGAACCGACGCGGCGACGTACACGCGCGACAGGCCGGGCTTGAGCGCGTTCGTACTCGAGGACGGCGTCGTCTATCACACGTATTCCACCTATGCGCGCGGCGTGGACGGCATCTGGGGCATGTACCAGTTGCTCGACCGCGCGCCCAAGGGGCGCAACGAGACGGGCGTCTGGTGGAAGCGTCACGACGAGTACGAGACGACGCGCTGAGCCGGGCGATGGAACACGTTAGCGCAACCGGGGGCTGCGAAATGTCGGGACGTGCGATCGAAGCGCGAGTTTCGCAGCGGGCTTTCTTCGGCGTCTCGGCGTTACTCTTCACCGTCAGCACGGCGGTGACGATCGCCGGCGCCGCGTCCATGTCGGCGATGGGCGAGATGCCGATGCCCGGCGGCTGGACGATGTCGGCGGCGTGGATGCCGATGTGCGGACAAACGTGGCCAGACCTCGCCGCGTCGTTCCTCGGCATGTGGGTGGTGATGATGGTCGCGATGATGCTGCCATCTCTCGTCCCCATGCTGTGGCGCTACCGCGAGGCCGTCGGCGGGGCAGGCGTAACGGGTCTGGGCTGGCTGACGGTGGTGGTGGGCGTGGGGTACTTCTTCGTGTGGACGGCGTTCGGCGTGGCCGCATTTCCGCTCGGCGTTGCGCTGGCGGCGCTCGAGATGCAACAGCCGGCGCTGGCGCGCGCCGTTCCGTTCGCAATGGGTGTGATTGTGCTGATCGCCGGGGCGCTGCAGTTCACTGCGTGGAAGACCCGGCGCCTTGCCTGCTGTCGCGAGACACCAAGGCGCTGCCTCATGTCGTCCGCATTGCCCGCCGACGCCACCACGGCATGGCGCCACGGTCTGCGTCTCGGCCTCCACTGCAGCTACTGCTGTGCCGGCCTGACGACGGTCCTGCTCGTTGCCGGGGTCATGGATTTGCGTGTGATGGCTGCTGTGACGGCGGCCATCACCGTTGAACGTCTTGCACCGCGTGGTGAGCGGGCGGCGCGCGTGATTGGGGTCGGTATCGTCGGCGCAGGCGTGTTCCTGATAGCACGAGCCGTGGGCTTGGGATGAGTCACCCGCCCCTTGACGATGACAATCAGTCCGTCACGCCACCGTAATTGCGTTGTCCCCGCAGACGCATCGCGATACGTCCAAACGCGCGCCATTGCTGTGCGATCAACCCGTCGCCATAGGAACGCGCTGCGCCGTGCGGCACGGGCAACTGGTCACGAATGCCGGTCGGTTCGACGGTGCGGTCCCACGACGCGGTCCTGAACATCATGTCCCACCACGGAAACAGCACGCCGAAGTTACAGCCGTAGCGCGTGCCTTCATGGCCGTAGCCAATTGCGTGATGACGCCGATGAAAAATCGGGCTCACGATCACGCGTTCGAGCAACCATCCATACGGCAAGCGCGCGTTCACGTGCTGCACGCTCTGCATGAAGTTGCCGACCGCAACCAGCACGACGAACTGCGTCGGCTGCACACCGATGAACAGCGAAATCGCAGCGAAGAACGCGGCCTGAATGATGTCGTCGAGAAAGTGATTGCGGTCGTCGGCCCACAACGACATCTGCTGCTGGCTGTGGTGCACCGCGTGCAGTTCCCACCACACGCCGAAGCGATGCTGCCAGCGGTGATACCAGTACCCGAAGAAATCGAGCACGATCAGGTAGATGAGGAACGACACGACCGGCTGATCGGTGACGCCCGGCCACAGTCCGTCGATGTCGATGTTCGGCACGTTGTAGATCGCCATCAGACTCTGCCAGTGATTGAACACCGGCTGCAGCATGAAGAAGAACGCGATATTGATGATGCCGAGCTTGGCGATCCACGTGTAGATCACATCGGCGCGCAGCGCTTTTCGATCGGACCACGCCTCGACGGGCCGCAGCGCTTCCAGCGGCCGCAAGGCGATATACGTGACCAGGATTTCCAGCACGCCGACGATGACCCAATAGAGTGCATCGTAAGTGTCCTCGTCGTATCCCATCAGGCCGAAGCGATAGAAAAACGGCTGCACCACGTCGACGTACAGGAGCGTCTGCAACGTCGAGATGCCGTTGTCGAGTAGGGCGAGGATTTCGTGAATCATCAAAAACCTCTTGAAATTGCGGGTGCTGTCATCAAAACGAAAGCCTGTTCAGTCTGGATTGGGCGCATACACGGGCGCACGGTTGGCGAAATACAAACCATGCGGTGAACGTCCGACCGCGATCGTGTCGATAAGTTTATGCGTTGTCAGATCAATGATGCCGACATGCCGCGAAAAACGGAATGTGACCCACAGGTAGCGGTGATCCGCCGACAGTTCCATGTCGTCAGGGCCGGGCATGAGTCCGGTGATGTCGGCGGTCTTCGTCAGCGTGTTGTAATCGAGAATGCTGATCGTGCTTTCCACGCGGTTCGTGAGCGCTATGTGCTGGCCGTCGTCGAGATTGCGGAAGTTGTGCGCGCCGCGCCCTGTCTGGATTCTTTTCACGACTTGCTGTTTGTGCCAGTCGACCACGGCCACATCGTCTTCGCCCGTCATACCGATCAACAGATAGCGGTCGCCTGGTGTCATCCAGAGGCCGGCGGGTGTATTGCCTACATGCAGTTTCCAGAGCACCGTCTGCGTCGCCAGATCGATCGCGGCCACTTCGCCGGTGTCTTGCAGTGTGACGAACACGGTCTTGCTGTCGGACGAGAACGTCATGTGGCTCGGCGTCTTCGAGAGCGGGACGCGTTTGGCGAGCGTCATGTTCTGGCCGTCGTAGTGATACACGTCGACGCGATCTAGTCGCAGACCTGCCGTCACGAACCATTTGTGATCGGGCGAGAAACCGAGCTGATAGGGATCTTCAATATCGTCGACCTTGCGCTGCACACGGCCGGTGTGTGGATCGAGAAACATCAGATCGTTCGAGATCGAATCCGCGACGATGAGCGAATGCCCATCGGGCGTGATCATCAGATGGTGCGGTTCCTTACCGGTCGGCTCCGTGCCGATCACCTTATGCGTGGCGGGATCGATCAGCGTCAGTTTGGCTTCGCCGGAGTCGAGCACGATCACGTTGTCGGCTGCCTGCGCCGGCATCGCCATGGTTAGCGTGCAATACGTCAGCGCAGCAAGCACGCCGGTCTTTGTAATCGAAACGATAGAAAGTGGCATCTGAACGATAGACAGGCAGGAAAACAATTTGGGGGAACATCATGGCGGCGGGCGCAGGGGATTCAGCGCGCGTGGATCGTGCCTAAGCCGCGCTCAAATCCGCAGTCAAACCGTTAACGGCTTAACGCGCCACTTCGCTCTGTCGATGACACGCGGCGCGTTGTTATTTGTATGAAGGGTTCGACGCTGGCTGAGGCAACGTCAGAGGGGAAAATGAAAAGGCGCGGCTGACAACAGCGCGCGCCTCCGATCTGATAACTGCTGCCTGGTTCTTCTGCTCGCGGACACTTTCAATCGAAATCGAACATGTCGAAAAGCGAGCGCTTCTTCTTGTGTCCCCGATAATCCGTCCGGTGATTGTCATACGTGCGGTTGTTGTCGTACGCATGGTCGCGATGCCGTTCCCGATCTCGATCCGAATGGCTGTCCCGACTTGTGCGTGCGGTAGCGTTAGTCTGCGCGTCATCGCTCCCGGCGTCCTGCGCAATCAGCTTGTCGAGTTCGCCGCGATCGAGCCATATACCCCGGCAGACCGGGCAGTAGTCGATTTCGATCGAGCGTCGCTCGGTCATCAGCAAGTCAGTGGTCTTGCAAACGGGGCATTTCATTTCGTCGCTCCTAAACTAAAGGGTAAAAGAACTCATCGAGCGCTCATTACTCCGCGCTAACCATCCGCTTCGAATTCGCCCGGCGCACGAGCATGTTCAGTGCCTCGACAAAGGCGGAGAACGCCATAGCCGCGTAGATGTAAGCCTTCGGCACGTGTGAGCCAAAACCTTCTGCGATGAGCGTCATGCCGATCACGAGCAGGAAACCGAGCGCGAGCATGACGATGGTCGGATTACGATCGATAAAGCGCGACAGCGGGTTGGCGGCGAACAGCATCACCGTGACTGCAGCAATCACAGCAACGAACATGATCGGCATGTGCTCGGTCATCCCGACCGCAGTGATGATGCTGTCGACCGAAAACACGATATCGAGCACCAGGATCTGTCCAATCGCAGCCATAGCGGTCAACTGCACGGTCGTGCTCGCCCTGTCGCGTACTTCTTCCGCATGAACGACGTGGTGGCGAATTTCGCTTGTCGCCTTCCAGACGAGGAACAGGCCGCCGCCGAGCAGGATCAGATCGCGCCATGAAAACGCGTGGCCGAACAGCGTCACGGCGGGCGCGGTCAGTTGCGCAATCCACGCGACCGTGCCGAGCAGGGCGAGCCGCAGCACGAGCGCAAGCATGATGCCCATGCGCTGCACGCGAGCGCGCTGTGCTTCCGGCAGCTTGTTGGTGAGGATCGAGATGAAGATCAGATTGTCGATGCCGAGCACGATTTCCATCACGACCAGCGTGAGAAGCGCAGCCCATGCGGCGGGGTCGGCAGCGAGTATGAGTAAAGAGTCCATGGGGTCCGTAAGCAAAGGGTGACAGGCAACGTCGGTATGCCGTCATCATCGCCGTCTTCATGGTTCGGATAAATCAGTGATAATCTGAGCGACATATCGTTTTTTTCGAAGTGTCTCCAGCATGCTCAACTATCGCCATCTCTACTATTTCTGGATCGTCGTGAAAGAGGGCGGCTTCGCGCGTGCGGCCGAGCGTCTCGACATGGCGGTTCAGACGATCAGCGCGCAGGTGCGTGAGCTGGAAAAATCGATCGGGCGCCAATTGCTGAAACCGGCAGGGCGCGGCGTCACGATGACTGAAGCCGGTGAGACGGCCTTCAATCGCGCGGAACAGATTTTTCAGATCGGCGAGGCGTTACTCGACGAGATGCGCGAGGCGGGCGGTGAACGTGTTGCCCGGCTTGCAGTAGGTCTTTCCGACGGCATCTCAAAGCTGGCCGCGCACGCGCTGCTCGCGCCGGTGCTTGAAACGCCGTCGCTCAGGCTGCTCTGTCACGAGGGCGAGCATGCGCAGTTGCTGTCGGAGCTTGCGCTCCATCGGCTCGATCTCGTGCTGGCGTGCCAGCCTGCGCCGCACAATGCGGATCTGCGCGTCGTGAGCCAGCGCCTCGTCGGTTCGCCCGTCGACTGGTATGGCCCCGCGGAGATCATCCGCAAGTCCGCCCGCACCGGCTTTCCGCAATGCCTGGCCGAGCTGCCTGTGCTCCTGCCCACCGGGCACGGCGCGTTGCGCGCGCGGCTCGACCGATGGTTCGAAACCGAAGGAATCCGGCCACGGATTGTCGGGGAGTTCGAAGACAGCGCGCTGATGGCGGTGTTCGCGGCGCGCGGTCTCGGCGTGTTTCCGCTCGCGGAACTGGGCGCGGGGGACGTGGCGCTGCTGCGCGGACTGCGCTGGCTCGGTCGAGCGGAAGGCGTGGTCGAAGAAATCCACGCGATCCGCTCGCGACGCGGGCAACATCATGCGCTCGCTTCTCAGGTGGTCGCTGCCGGGCGTGCGTGAGTGTACGGCGCGTCCGGCAACGGGATGTGCCGGCTCGCCACCTGGATTGGCTTGGGCCCCCACGCATTGAACACAGCGGCCAGCAAGGCAATTTCGCCATCCGCCAGATAGTTGTCCGCGATCGCGACGGCGATACACAGGCGCATCACCTTGCGACGCAGCGCGGGGTCGTCGATCTCATCTAACAACGTGGTGAGCAAGGCAGCGCCAAGCTGGCCGACCGGCGGCGCGAATGGCGTGTTCGCGACCGACTGGTCCTCGCACAGCGTTTGCACGGTCTGCGCGAATTGCTCTGGTGCGAGGCCAAGTTGGCCCGCTATATCCAGGTTTTCGAGGGCGAGCTCTTCCGAGCTGCTGACGTGGCCGTCGGAAGTAAGGGCCAGCGCGACGATACGTGCGGCGGCTTGAGGACTGTTGCGCGGATAGGTTCGCATGTTTGGGCTCCTGGCGCGGACAATGTCCGCAGTGGTGATGAGCCTCAGTCTGCGTCAGATTAGGGAGCGGATAAATCTGCTAATGCGGGAGCGAAGGTTCGGAAAAACCGAAGCTTCCGCAGCAGACTGAACGAAGCCTCGCCGTTCAGCGCGATGCAAAACACCCTATCGGATAAGATACGGCTCGCCGTATTTTTCCGAATAGAAGGAGTGTTTTCAGTGATTCAACCGAGCAACGTGTTCAAAGACAACCTCGCCCAACTGCCGGCCATCGACGGTATCGAACGTATCGATCTGCTCGACGGCAAGGGCGCCGTGGTGGCCAGCATCGAGAACAAGCCGGGCAAACAGGGTTCGCTCGCGGTGTACAACTATCTGCAGCAGGCCTTCGGCACGCTGGACGCCAAGGCAGCCGAACACGGCCTCGCGGTGTTCGCCGAGCATACGGTTGACGCGCGCAACCGTCCGGGTGCACACCCGAACGTCGACCATCTGCTCTCGATTGTGGCCGGTGGGGAAGCGTTGCGCATCGATGTTGTCGCAGCGGCCTGAGCGCGCCGTCGTTACACGGCGCGGCGTGGATCGCGTGATATCGGTCCGCGCCGTAACCCATACCGGTTGACCGTGGCGTCCCTGCCTACGGATGACTACCTGACTCTTCAGCGGCAAGAATAAAGTCGACGAACGCCCTGAGCGGAGCCGGCATATGCGTCCGGCTCGGGTAGTACAGAAACGGTCCAGTGAAGGTTTGACACCACTCGCCGAGCACAGGTACGAGCGCGCCTTGCTCTATTGCCGGCCGCAGAAATTCATCGAACGAATAGACGATTCCCAGTCCCGCGATGGCCGCGCCTCGTTCCAGTTCGATCACGGAGGCGATCATCGGTCCGTTTGGCTCGATCCGCACGACGTCGTCGCCTCGCTTGAATTCCCATGTCGCGAGCACGCCGCTGTCGAAGCGGTGTCCGATACACGCGTGGTTCAACAGTTCGCCCGGATGTTGCGGTATGCCGCGGGCCGCGAGGTAGGACGGCGCGGCCGCCGCGACGAAATGTTGAACGCGCGGGCCGATCGGCACGGCGATCATGTCGCGCTCGAGGCGTTCGTCGTAGCGGATGCCGGCATCGAAGCCCGCCGCGAGGATATCGATGAACGTGTCGTTGGTGCCGACGTCCACGGTGATACCCGGATGAGCGGCGAGGAAGCGGGAAAGAAGCGTAGGCAGAATTTCTCTTGCCGCGATCGACGGAACGTTTAATCTCAGTGTTCCAGTGGGACTCTCGCGAAAGAGGTTCACCGCATCCAGCGCGATGGTGATTTCCCCGAAGGCCGGCGCGAGCCGTTCGAAAAGGCGCTGCCCGGCTTCAGTTGGCGTGACGCTGCGCGTCGTGCGGTTGAGCAGCCTGACGCCGAGCTGCTGTTCGAGCCGTCGAACCGCTTCGCTAAGCGATGAGGCTGACACGCCGCCCGTCAGTGCGGCATGGCGGAACCCGCGTGCCCGTGTGACGGCGACGAATGCTTTCAAATCGGACAGGTCGGGTTCCTGCATTGTTCGCTTTTCCGCACGGGTCGTCCAGATTGAGGTGGATTATCGCACGCAGGAAATCGGCCGATACTTCAGCCCAAGCGCCTAACGAGGAACATCATGAAGCAACTTCAACTGGGTAAGACGGGTCCGCAAAGCTCCGCCATCGGTCTTGGCTGCATGGGGATGTCAGGCATGTACGGTCCCTCTGACCGCGCTGAAAGCATTGCTACGATCCACGCCGCGCTCGAAGCCGGCATCACGCTGCTCGATACCGGCGATTTCTACGGCTCCGGCCACAACGAAATCCTGATCGGCGAGGCCCTGAAAAGCGCGCCGCCGTCACGCCGAGACGCGGCGATCATCAGCGTGAAATTCGGCGCCATGCGTGACCCCGCAGGTGGCTGGTCGCTCTACGATGCGCGTCCCGCGGCGGTCAAAAACTTTCTTGCCTACTCTCTGCAGCGGCTGGGCGTCGATCATATCGACATCTACCGCCCTGCGCGGCTCGATCCCAACGTGCCTATCGAAGACACGGTCGGGGCGATTGCCGACATGATCAAAGCCGGCTATGTGCGGCACGTCGGCTTGTCCGAAGTGGGCGCGACGACCATTCGCCATGCGGCAGCGGTGCACCCGGTGAGCGACCTGCAAATCGAGTACTCGCTGATTTCACGCGGCATTGAAGACGAGATCCTGCCGACGTGCCGCGAACTCGGGATCGGCGTGACGGCGTATGGCGTGCTATCCCGCGGTTTGATCAGCGGCCACTGGAGCAAGGACTCCGCGGGGAAAGGCGATTTTCGCGCAATGAGTCCGCGTTTTCAGGAAGACAACGTCGATCACAATCTCGCGCTGGTGGATGCGTTGCGTAAGGTGGCCGATGCAAAAGGCGTCTCGGTTGCGCAGATCGCGATTGCCTGGGTTGCGGCCCAAGGCAGCGATATCGTGCCGCTCGTAGGCGCGCGCCGGCGCGATCGCCTTGCCGAAGCACTCGGTGCGGTTGATGTGACGCTCACAGTGGAGGATTTGGCTGCGATCGCGCAGGCAGTGCCGCATGGGGCCGCCGCAGGTGAACGTTATGCAGCGGCGCAAATGGCGCATCTCGACAGCGAACAGGGGAGTAAGGGCCACGCTGCCTGATGCGTTGACGGGTCGTGCAAACCGGGTGAGCCACGCACGGTTGAATGCGCCGCGGCGTGGCCTCACCCTGTTGTCAGTGCGTCAGAAACGGTGGTCCTGATCAGTACCCGGCGTGAACGAAACGCCGCGCAATACCTCACCAAAGCCCGCGCCTCGCAAGGCGACAAATTTCTCGCGAGCGGCGCCGGACACAGTCGTATTCGCGAGCAGGTCGCGAATGGCTACCAGCTTGTTCGGATCGGCGCCCACATCGCCGTTGCCGCTGATGGTCGACGTCATTGCCCAGAGCGTGACTGTGCCGTCATTTTCGACACGGCCGGTCAGGTTGCGCAGCCCATCCGTCGCCGGTGCCCACGGCAGTCCCGTTGCCGTATTGGAGCCGGTCGGATATCCGGGCACCGTGTATTGCTGGCCCAGGTTCAGACCCGCCTGCAGGGTGTAGGCGAGCGTCCACTTTTTCGCACCGGCGTTATACACCCACTTCTGCAGACCCGCGCCAGTCTGCGCGGCCGCATGCGTGTAAAGATCGGGGCCACCCGTGTAACCATCGCCCTCGTCCGCGACATAGAGCGTCGTCGCGTTGGCGAACCAGAGGCCAAACGGATAGGAGAGCGTAGTCGCGGTCTTGTTGGGCGTCGACGGGAAGCCGGCCAGTACGCACATATTGCTTGGCAGTCCGTTGGTTTGGACCGTCGCGGAGTCGTAAGCAAGCGCCTTGCTGGGCAATGCCGCATTGGCGGCCGGCACACCCGTGCCAGACGGGCAGGCGTTTCCAGTGGTATCCACAAAGTACACCGTGTTCACGCCGTTGCTGCCGCTACCCTTCGTAAAGTAGAGGACGTTGTTGAATACGGTCATGCCCCGGAAGTTGTCGTCCTTGCCGATCTTGTCCGCCGGCTTGCCAAGCTCAGTGACCGAGAAGCTGGCGACCGGCGTCGGCGCGCCCGGATCCTGCTGCGCCTCATGCTTTTTCGTGGCGTCGATGAACTGTGCGCCTGCGCCGAGGATCACGCCGGCCGGTTGAGGATTGGCACCGTTACCCGCGTTGCCGGCTGTGTAGAAAAAATCTTCGCCATCGCGGTTATTCAGAATCGCCGAACGGCCGTTGTTGCCGCTATATGCATTCGTCTCGGTGATGCGGAAGTGCCCATCACGGTCGACGCGTGCGACTGCCCGATAGTAATTCTGCCCCACCGGATTAGTGGGATCGACGACGCCAGGCGTGTTCGAATTGGAGACGTCCAGCGTATTCACCGGCGCGACATAGCCCATAAAGGTCAGGTACTGACCGTCGAGTGAAAGGTGCAGGCCGAGTTCCGATTTGGAGCTGAAGCTGGTGACGAGTTGGTCACGTCGCGGCGTTTTCTGCAAACTGTTGGGCACTTCGAGCGAGCTGACCCACTCGCCGGACGGCGTGAGCTGGTCGAGAACGATCCGCGACGTGATGCCGAAGCTGCCGTCATAGCCGTCGTTGTTCCACACGTACGGATAGGTGCCGTCGCTCGGCGCGCCAGTGGCCGCGCTACAGCCGCCCTGAGTGGCTCCGCAATTCGGCGGCAGGACCGCGCCAACCTGAACGTTGCTTGACTGGTTGTCGTACACGCTTCGACTTACAACCAGTAAGCCTGGCTCAAAGCGACTTTCACCGCGGAAATCTGACTGTTCGGCATGTGCGTTGAGGGCGGCGGCGCAGAGCACCAGTGCTACCGTGGAAGCCGGTCGGGGAAATGACAGGCGGCGTGTCGCGTTGCAGACGGGAGTCGATTTCATCTGTAGGTTCCGGGTGGGGAGGTGGAAGTTCTTTTCAGACGGACTAGCACGGACAACCCGGTTACCGTAACAACGCATGATGAAGGATTAGTGGCGGCGGCTTCGGTGCAAACCCCCATTGCGTATCGGCCGATCCGCTTCCCATTCCCCAACGCAAATGGGAAGCGGATAGTGTCAGCATTTATTCAGAAAAGTCAGTCGATGCCGACAACGCCTTCCACGTTTCGGTTTCCTGCGTGACATACGCATTCTTCTCAGCAATCGCCTTCAGCGTGTCGGTGCCAAGCGGCAGCCGCAGCGGAGGCGTTGGTGCGTCGACCAGATCGACCATGGCGGCCGCGAGTTTCTCCGGGTTGCCCGGCTGGTTGTGGTTCATGCCGGTAGCGAGCCGGCGAACAGCTCCTGACGTCTCGTCATAGTCGGCAATCACGTTCCCGGCAACAACAAGCGATGACGCGTCGAGAAAGTCCGTACGGAAGTATCCAGGCTCCACGACCGTTGCGTGAATGCCGAGCGGCTTCAGCTCGGCGTGCAATGCCTCGGTCAAGCCTTCAACTGCGAACTTGGTCGAACAATAGGCGCCGAACCCGGCGGCTGACCGATAGCCGCCGATCGACGACATATTGATGATGTGACCGGCCCGCTGGGCGCGCATCACCGGCAGAACGGCGCGCGTGATATTCAGCAAGCCGAATACGTTCGTGTCGTACATGCGGCGCACATCGGCATCGCTCGACTCCTCGATGGCGCCAAGCAAACCGAAGCCCGCATTGTTGACCAGAACGTCGATCCGGCCGAACCGTTCAACTGCGGCTTGAACCGCGGCCTTCGCCTGGGCTTCGTCGGTCACGTCCAGCGCCACGGGAAGGAGTGCCGGCGAGTGACCGAAGCGCTCGGCGATCGCTGCGACATTGCGGCCAGTGGCAACGACCGCGTTGCCGTCAGCCAGGGCCGCCTGGGCGATCAGGGCGCCGAGGCCGCGTGTCGCGCCGGTGATGAACCAGACGCGCTTGAAGCCGTTGTTTGTGTTGTTAGTCATGATGTTTCTCCTACGGTTCGGGTGAAAGTGAACGAATAATAGGAGGAGCGATTGGCACAAACTAGACGCCAGTTGGTAGACTGATAATCAACTTTTATTTGCTAATTCGGGCGGCCATGAACGAAGTACGCGCAATCACGATATTCGTCCGGGCCGCGGCGCTGGGAAGCCTGCGTAAGGCCGCCGTGGATCAGGGCATCTCGCCGCAGGCCGCGAGCCACACGGTCATGCAACTGGAAAAGGAGCTGGGGGTTCGGCTTTTCCACCGAACCACACGCAAGTTGAGCTTGACCGAGGAGGGGCAGGGGCTTCTGGACAGCGTGAGACCTGCGTTGGCGATACTGTCGTCGGCACTCGACGACGCGCGGCGATCGAAAGACGCGATTGCGGGGCCGTTGCGGGTCAGTGCACCAAGCGCGTTCTGGCGCACGGTGCTATGGCCATATTTCCTGGAATTCGCCGAATTGCATCCGAATGTACAACTGGATGTGCAGTTCGACGATCACTTCACCGACCTCGTCAGCGATCGCGCCGACGTTGGCTTTCGCGGTGGTTCTCCGCCGTCGGGCGGCACGATCGCGAGACGGCTGTTGCCGATCCAGTTGATTGTCTGTGCGTCGCCTGCCTATATCGAGCGCTATGGAGCGCCGCGGACCATCGACGAGCTCGACGGGCACCGCTGCACCGGCTATCGACGGGCGAATACCGGCAAGCAGGCTCCGTGGGAATTTCTGATTGGTGACGAGATCGCCTATCGCGATGTCGCAGCTAGCTTATGCGTCAATGACACGGACGCGGAGACCCAAGCCGTGCTGGCGGGACTCGCAATCGGTCAACTCGGCAGCTTTTCGGCGGCCTTGCCTATCAGGCGTGGCGAACTTGTTCCACTGCTCGTCAGGCATGTCACGCAGCGTGAGGCCGTCTACGTCTACTATCGCCATCGAACCGAGCAACCGCTGCGCGTGAGGACGTTCATCGACTTTATGGTCGAGCGCCTCGCGGGGAACAGGAATTTCTATCTCGAGCCGTCTGAGCTTCGTGCTGCGCGTTGAGCGTGCCGGGTTCAGATAAGCCTCTGAACGGGGATAACGTACTGCAGCGTTAGCGAGTTAGCTTGCGGACGTCATGTGATGAGGCGGCCGGCAGCGATGCTTTATGTCTTCGGCAACGTGGATTTGCCGCTCCGTTTGCGCGGCTTCGGTTCGACACCTACGCGCGGGTCGCGAGCGAGCACGAGCGCCGTCATGGTTTCGACGGTGGTTTCAAAAGCCGGATCGTCTTGCGGCACATAAAGCCATTTTCCAAGCACCGGATGCGGCCGCAAAGCGGGTACTTCTTCAATGAGCGCGGCGTGGCGTTCGTGCGAGGTGCACACCAGCAAGCCATTCCACGGCTTGTCGCGATCGGCGGCAATCAGACATAGCAGGCCGTCGATATAGGCGGCATCGCTGCCGAACATCCGTTTGCGAATATAGGTGGCGTCGCGCTCGAATGCGTCGAAGATCCAGACGAGCGAGTTGCGGATGGAAGAGGGCATCGGTGTGAAATCCCAGGGGCAATGAGCGATGTTAACCAATGTCTGCTTTCGCTGCCTATGACTGATCGTCGAGAGTCGACCTCGGCGTATCTGAGCGCCGCCTCCTCCGGCAATTGCGTTTCATAAGCGTTTCCTATCGTGCAAGAACGAACCCGTCTTGGCGCGATTTGCGGGGGCGATATACCGTTATATCCGTGTTGCAGCGGTGTCGTGCCTACTCGTTCCTGATCTGCATGAGCCGCTCCCCTTACATCCGGAAGCGAAGATCGACCATGTACAAAGCCATCAGGAAGAACCCGTCGGCGGCTCAGGCTGCCGAAACGATCCTTAGCGCGTTGCGCGACATCCCCGTCTCTGCGCTCAGCGACAACATGCATCGCAACATCGGCAGTGTGGGCCTGCACCCGTATCAGCGGCCCGGCAAGAAGACGATGGCCGGTACCGCGGTCACGGTGCGCTCGCGTGGCGGGGATAACCTGACTTACCTGCGCGCCCTGGAGTTTTGCCGTCCAGGGGACGTACTGGTCGTGGATGCTGGTGGTGATCTCAACAACGCCGTGGTCGGCGGCATTCTGTCGTTCTACGCGGCCCACATCGGCGTTGTTGGTTTGGTGGTAGACGGCGCGATCCGCGATGTCGCGGAGATCCGCGATCGGGATTTTCCGGTTTACGCCCGTGGGGTCACGCACCGTGGACCGTATAAAGACGGTCCGGGTGAAATCAATGTGCCGGTGTCGGTCGGCGGCATGGTGGTCAATCCGGGGGATATCGTGGTCGGCGATCAGGATGGCTTGCTCGCCATTCCGCAAGGCGATGCCGAACACGTCATCGAAAAAGCGCTGGCCGTTCTGGAAGCAGAGGCTGAGACGATGCGAGCGATGAAGGAAGGCCGCTGGAACCGCGCGTTTATCGATGCGCTCGAAGCACGATGCAATAACTGAGCACCGTGTGGGGAGAAGGAAAAAGCCGACGTCTACATCGCGACGTCGGCTTTTTTTATCGCCCTTTCATTGCCCATTCGCGTGATGGGTGGACGCATGACGACGAGAACGCGGCTTGCCGCGTCATCGTCGCCACACGTGCGGGACCAATTAATCGAAGCTCACCAACACCTTCATCGATTTTGAACGGTCGCCCGCTGTCTGGAACGCCTTGACCGAATCCTGATACGGGAAAATGCCCGAGATCAGGGGCTTCACGTCGATCAATCCCTTGTTCAGCAGTTCGACGGCAATGGCGAATTCTTCGTGGAAGCGGAACGCGCCGCGCAGATCGAATTCCTTGGCGACGATCACATTGATCGGCAACGAGATGTCGCCACCGAGGCCGACCTGGACGATCACGCCGCGCGGTTTGAGCACGTCGAATGCCCCGCGCAATGCCGCTGCGTTGCCGCTCGCCTCGAACAGAACGTCGAAGCTGCCCTTGTCGACGGCGAACGGCTGGAGCGCGTCCGGCGTCTCCGCGATATTGAACGCGAGGTCGGCGCCGACCTTTTTCGCGCTGTCCAGCGGCAACGTATTCACGTCGGTTGTCACGATCATCGCTGCACCGGCCCTGCGCGCGGCCGCCACGATCAACGCGCCGATCGGCCCACATCCTGTGACGAGCACCCGCTTACCGAGCAACGGACCCGCGCGCCGAACGGCGTGAAGGGCAACCGAAAGCGGTTCGGCCATCGCGGCTTCCGCATCGCTCAACGAGTCCGCCACGACGTGCGCCTGTGAACGGTCGATCACGATCTCCTGCCGGAATGCGCCCTGCACGTGCGGCGTGCGCATGGCGCTGCCGTAGTAGCGCATATCCAGGCAATGGTTCTGCAGCCCTTGCTGACAGTATTGACACAGACCGCACGGCCGGCTTGGGCTGATGGAGATCCGTGTGCCGACCGGCATATCCGTCACACCAGATCCCACGCGCGCGACGGCACCCGAGACTTCATGACCGAGCACCATGGGCTCCTTGATGCGAATCGTGCCGAAACCACCATGGTTGAAGTAGTGAAGATCCGAACCGCAGATACCGCCGGCCCGAACCCGTACGAGCAACTGGTTGGCTTCCGGTTCAGGCGTGGGAACGTCCTCGATGCGCAGATCGAGCGGGGCGTGAATGACAAGTGCATGCATGGTGAGGGCCTATAACGGTGAATGCGGGATCAGCACGCTATACGGTAGCGTCTCAAGGCCCAGTCGACAAAGATCAAAGTTGTCTGGGCCGATAGTCGACGCTTATGGATGCTCATTCCAGCGGCTTGGTCATGTTCTCGATCACATTGTTGACGATCGGGACAAGACTTCGCGTCCCGATGTCGTTCGGCTTTCGGTGAGGTCTGCCGGCGCCGGGCGACACCGAACAGACGTGCCACACTGCAAACCTTAGAACTTGTGACGCAAACCGATTGTCGCTTCGAACAGCGAGTTGAAGCCATAGAACGGCTGGTTCGAGCCGGAGGCGGCGGCGAGGGTCGTCCATGCGCCGGTGAGGTGGTTGTAGTCCACGCCGACATAGACGTCGGTGCGCTTGCTGAGGAAATAGTCGAACGTCGGACCGGTCGTGATGCGCGTGCCGCTCTGACCTGCGTGATGGACGAAGTCGATGTAGAACGGCAGATCGAGCACGAGTCCCGGCGTGATGAAGTACTGGACCGCGGTGGAGAAGGAGTCGTTGCGATAGTCGGCCGGATAGACGTGGCTGTAGATATACGAGCCGAACACCTTCGCCGCGCCGAACTTATACGTTGCGCCCGCGGTGAAGATCTTTTGCGAGCTGTCCGGGATCGTCACGCCGAAGTACGTGCTGCCGTAGGTGCTGGTCGCAGGCGTCAGGCCGCCGATGTCGTTGACGATCTGATAGGCCGCGCCAACGCTCAAGGGGCCGTGGTCGTAAGAAAGGCTGACGGCCGGCGACGAGTTCTGGTGAGTATTTCCCGCTACACCGCCAAACGTATACGAGCCCTTGAGGGTAAAACCTGCAAGCGTCGGCGAGGTATATCGCACGGAATTGTCCAGACGGCCGCCGCCAGTCAGACCGGCACCTTGAAAGCCGACCGTGCCGGTGTAATTGGCGAACGCATAGATATCGTGCGTCCAGCCCATTTCATGCACCAGCGTGTATTGCCGGCCCATCGTCAACGTGCCGTAGTCGGTACTGCGCAGCCCCACCATCGCGGTGCGGCCGAACAGGCGGGCCGCGCCGGACGGCGTGGATTGCTGCGTCACACCGGTATTCGGTGTAAAGCCGCCTTCGAGTTGGAAAATGGCGGCTAATCCGCCGCCGAGATCCTCGGTTCCCTGCAGACCCCAGCGGCTACCCTGAATCTCGCCGCCGCTACCCATCGTGAAAAGCTTCCCGCCGGATTTGTTCTGGTGGGTGTCGTAGCGCACCGCTTCGTCGATGATGCCGTACAGGGTGACGCTCGACTGCGCGTGCGCGATCCCAGAAACTGCTGCCAGTCCTAATCCAGTTAGTATGCCTAATGTATGCTTTTTCACGAGTAGATCCCCTTGCAGATTGACGAAAAATGGAAAATTCCAAACCGACTGCCACGTCCTCGCGGCGCGGCATGTCTTTTTTTCAAAGCGACGACGCGACGTATTCACGTCGTCGCCGTACTCTCAGTTCAGTGCGGCGACCGCGGCGGCAATCTTCCTGCAGCCTTCATCGATGATGTCGATGCTTGTCGCGATCGACATCCGGAAGAAGGGCGAAACGCCATAGGCCGATCCGGCAACCAGCGCGACGCCGGCGTGTTCTAGCAGATACAGAACGACATCCGCGTCGCCCTCGAGGCGCTTGCCTTGCGGCGTGGTGCGGCCGATCATGCCGCCGCAATTGACATACAGATAGAAAGCGCCGCCCGGCGTTTTGCAACTGATGCCGGGAATCGCGTTAAGGGCTTCGAGTGCGTGGTCGCGGCGTTCCTTGTAGGTCCGCACCGATTGCTGCACGAATGTCTGGTCGCCCGTCAGCGCTGCGAGCGCCGCGGCCTGGCTGATCGAACTGGCGTTACTGGTGGATTGGGACTGGAGCGTGTCCATGGCCGCGATCAGGTCGGCGGGACCGGCGGCATAGCCGATGCGCCAGCCGGTCATCGCGTAGGTCTTGGACACACCGTTGACGACCAGGGTGCGTGAGCTGAGTTCGGGTTCAATCGACAAGAGGTGCTGTGATGCTTCGCCTTCGAACCGGATGTGTTCGTAGATGTCGTCCATCATCACCAGCACCTGCGGGTGACGCAACAGCACATCCGCCAATGCGCGCAGTTCTGCGGCGCTATACGTTGCGCCCGTGGGATTGGTCGGCGAATTGATGATCAGCCAGCGCGTACGGGGCGTAATCGCCGCTTCGAGGGCGGCGGGCGTGAGCTTGAAACTGTCTTCCTCGGTGCAGGGCACGACGACCGGCACGCCGTCGCAGGCGAGCACCATGTCCGGGTAGGACACCCAGTAGGGGGCGGGAATCAGGACTTCATCGCCTGCTTCAACGGTGATGGCGAGCGCGTTGAAGATCGCGTGTTTGGCGCCGCACGTCACGATGATGTGTTTGGGATCGTACGAGAGACCGTTCTCGCGTTGCAGCTTTGCGGCGATGGCGGCGCGCAGCGCCGGCGTGCCCGCGGTTTGCGTATAGCGCGTTTCGCCGCGCTCCATCGCATCGAAAGCGGCCTGGCGAATGTGCGCGGGCGTGTCGAAATCGGGTTCGCCGACCACGAGGTTGACGATGGTTTTCCCCTGCCGCCGCAGTTCCGCGGCCCGGTCCGCCGCGGCGCTGCTCGGCGAAGGTTTGATTCGTTGGACGCGGGCGGCAATTCGCGATGCACTCACACTTGACTCCTCAACGGCATTTGATGAGGCTTCACCTTAAGCGCGCGAAAAAGTTCAAGCCAAGACGTCTTTCCGCTGGCGCAATAACATCCACTTATGACAGGACGGTACGCGTGCACGTCCGGCATTTACCGATCGGGGTTCATGCGGGAATACGCTGACAGGCCACGCTTTTAGCGTTGCAGGAGCGGGAGCGAGGTTTTTTAAGCACTGTGCGCGGGGCGGCGCTTGCCCTATCATTGTTGCCATCACTTAACGTTGAGACGCGACTACCGTGAACCTGCGGCGTTTGAAGTACTTCGTGAAGATCGTCGATATCGGCAGCCTGACGCAGGCCGCCGAAGTGCTTCATATCGCCCAGCCGGCGCTGAGCCAGCAGTTGATCACACTCGAAGACGAGTTCCAGCAACAACTGCTCGTACGCACCAAGCGGGGCGTCACGGCCACTGAGGCGGGCGCCACGCTGTATCGCCACGCCCAGTTGATACTGCGCCAGTACGAACAGGCTCAGGCCGACGTGAAGAGCGCCGGTCAGACGCTGTCAGGCCAGGTTTCGGTCGGGCTCGCGCCCGGCACCGGCGCGTCGGCGCTGTCGCTGCCGCTGCTGCGGACCGTGCGCGCCCGCCATCCGGACATCCTGCTCTATATCAACGAGAATTTCGGCACGACGCTCAGCGAACTGATCATGAACGGGCGTATGGACATGGCCGTGCTGTATGGCGACAAGCCCGTCCACGGCCTGTCGTTCCAGCTTCTGATGAACGAGGAACTGTTCCTCGTGGCGCCGCGCAGCATGGGGATCACGCAGGAGCAGATCGCCGTGACGGAGTTGCGCGACGTGCCTTTGCTGCTGCCGCGTCCGTACAACTATCTGCGCAAGTACGTCGACGAGGGTTTCGCGCGCGTGCAGATGATCCCCAAGGTCGTGGCTGAAATCGAATCCGCGTCGACGTTGTCGGCCGCGGTGAGCGCGGGGATCGGTGCGACCATCCTGCCCGATTCCACCGCACGGGTCGTAGCCGCGGCGGGCGACGTCGTGCAATGCCGGATCGTTTCACCCGTCATCAAGATTCCGCTTTCGGTCTGTCTGTCCGACCATTTGCCGCTTTCCGAGCCCGCCGCGGCCGTCAAGGACATCCTGCTGGAACTGGCCGGCGACCTTGCGCTCGACGTGCGCTTCGAGTCCGGCGCCGATAGCGCCGATACATAAGCGCGCCTTATCGCTACAAAGCCAAACCGTCTTGGCGCATTTTTTATGCGCCGGATACATTGAATCCATCGTCGATCGCCCCGGTTCGCAGTGAGCCGGCGCGACGAGGCTAGCCGTCACGCGGGCGAGGCAACCGGAGATTGAATCGGGTTGCCGTACTGCCCCAGCGGTGCTTCGCGCACGCCAATCGACCGGCGCGCGTCCAACCGGCTACGGACTCAAAGATGGATCTCCAGAAGATTAAGGCGCTTATCGACCTGTTGGCGGACTCTCCGCTGGCCAAGCTCGAAGTCATCGAGGGCGAGGAACGGGTCAAGCTTGTGAAGGCGAAACGGCGCGGCAAGCGGGCTGAGGCGCCTTCGGGCGATGAACGTGCAGCCGTGACGTCCACCCTGGGCACCCAAGGGAGCCAAGGGGCTCAATCACCGCTCGCCGAGCCTGCGCAATCTGTCGACACTCCTCAGGCAGCCCCCGCAACCACCAGTGAGCCGCAACTCGTTCGTGCGCCCATGTTCGGCGTCGTTCATCTGACGCCGGCGCCCGGCGAGGCGCCCTTCGTGAATCCCGGCGACACGATCAAGGAAGGGCAGGTGCTCTGCACGATCGAGGCAATGAAGATGTTCAACGCGATCGAGTCCGAACTCAGCGGCGCCGTTCTGGAGATTCTTGTAGCTCCGGGCAGCGAAGTGGAATCCGGGCAGCCGCTGTTCCGGATCGGCTGATCGACCATGTTCAACAAAGTACTGATTGCCAACCGCGGCGAGATCGCGCTTCGAATCCAGCGCGCCTGCCGTGAACTCGGTCTGAAAACCGTCGCCGTCCATTCCGAGGCCGACGCCGACGCGCGTTATGTGCGGCTCGCCGACGAGGCGCTGTGCATCGGCCCCGCCGCACCAGGGCAAAGCTATCTGAACCGGGCCGCGATCCTGTTCGCGGCGCACGTGAGCGGCGCACAGGCGATTCATCCCGGCTACGGCTTCCTGTCGGAAAACGCGGATTTTGCGGCGCAGGTCGAGGCCGCCGGCATGGCCTTCATCGGCCCCGAGCCCGACTCCATTCGAACGATGGGCGACAAGGTCGCCGCCAAACGGGCCATGCGTGCGGCCGGCGTGCCCTGTGTGCCGGGCCCGGACGGCGGTCTGCCGGACGACCCCACGGAGATCCTGCGGGTCGCGCAAGAAATCGGCTATCCGGTGATCGTCAAGGCGGCGGGTGGCGGCGGCGGACGAGGCATGCGTGTCGTGCCAGGCCCCGAGCAGTTGCTCGAAGCCGTGTCGGTGACGCGCGAAGAAGCACGCCGCGCCTTCGGCAAGCCCGAGCTCTATGTCGAAAAGTTTCTCGAGCATCCGCGTCACGTCGAAATTCAAGTCCTGTGCGATACGCACGGCAATGCCCTGTGGCTCGGTTCGCGCGACTGTTCGCTGCAACGGCGTCATCAGAAGGTACTGGAAGAGGCGCCCGCACCCGGCATCGACCCGGAATTGATCCGGCAAGTGGGCGAGCGCTGCGTCGAGGCCTGCCGGCAGACGAATTACCGTGGCGCGGGCACCTTCGAATTCCTGTTCGAGAACGGTCAGTTCTACTTCATCGAAATGAATACGCGGCTGCAGGTCGAACATCCCGTGACGGAAATGACGTCGGGCATCGACATCGTGCGGGAACAGATAAGGATCGCCCAGGGACACGCGTTGACGATTCGTCAGTCGGACATTCGCACGCTTGGCCATTCGCTGGAATGCCGGATCAACGCCGAGGACCCGTTCACCTTCGCCCCGTGTCCGGGGAAGATTTCCGTTTGGGAACTGCCGGGTGGCAACGGCGTGCGGGTGGACTCGCATATGAGTGGCGGCGCAGTCGTGCCGCCGTATTACGATTCGCTGATCGCCAAGGTGATCACCCACGGAGCAACCCGTGAAGAGGCGCTGGCGCGCATGCGCATCGCGCTCTCGGAGATGCGCATCGAAGGCATTCGCACCAACGTGCCATTGCATCAGGCCATGCTCGAGGACGAAGGGTTCGGTGAGGGCGGCGTCGATATTCATCATCTGGAGCGTTGGCTCGCAACGAGGAAACAGACATGACGCTGACTGTTGAGCATGCGTCGATTGCGCACGGGGATGTAGTCGAACGGCTGCGTCCGGATTCACAGAGGACTGTCCTTGCAATGAAACAGGATGAATCGGAGCAGGCGCTTTGCATCAGCATGCTGGGTACGACGGCCATGCTGTTCGAAGCGCCGGGCGCGCTCGATCTGCATGCGCAGCGCCGCATCTGGACACTCGCCCGCGAGGTCGAATCATGGCCTGGCGTGCGTGAAGCGGTACCCGGCGTGACCAATCTGATGCTGACGTTTTCCACGCCGCCCGCAGACCCGGACTCGCTCGGCGCCGCGTTGCGCGACGCGTGGGCCGCGGCGGGCGAGTTGCAGATCGAAGGGAGGGTGGTGGATTTGCCGGTGGAATACGGCGGCGAGTTCGGGCCGCATCTGCAGGACGTGGTGAATCACACCGGCTTGTCTATCGACGAGGTCGTGCAATTGCACTGCGCGCCGCTCTACACGGTCTATGCGCTCGGCAGCCATCCCGGGTACTGCTATCTGGGCGGCATGGACCCGCGTATCGCCACGCCACGGCGCAAGGTGCCGGTGCTGGGTTTGCCTGGCGGTGCGGTGTCGATCGGCGGAGTGCAGACCGGAGTCTCCGCATCGACGGGACCGAGCGGCTGGAACACGATCGGTCATACATCGATGTCGTTCTTCGACCCCACGCGCGATAACCCGGCCACGCTCGCACCCGGCGACATGATCCGTTTTCGCGTCGAGAGGATTGTTCCATGATCGAGATCTTGTCTTCGTCCGCGCTCGCGACGGTGCAGGACCATGGGCGTGAAGGCTATCTGCGTTACGGCGTGGGAACGGCCGGCGCGATGGACCGGTTGGCGCTCGCGGTCGGCAATCTGTTGCTCGGCAATCCGGACGACGCGGCCGGCATCGAGATTCCGATGTTCCCCTTTCGCATTCGCTTCCTTGAAGATCTTTCGTTCGCCATCACCGGTGCCGATTGTTCGGCGCGCTTGGGCGATCGGCCCGTATTGCCGTGGTGGACCGTGCATGCGAAACAGGGCGACGTGCTGACGATCGGCGTGCCGACCAGCGGCACGCGCTGTTACCTGTCGCTCGCGGGGGGCGTGGACGTACCGGTGGTGCTTGGTTCCCGCAGTACGCAATTGCGCGGCCAGTTCGGCGGCTACAACGGTCGTCAGTTGCAGAAGGGTGATGTGGTGAAGGCAGTGGGTCTCGCCGAGCGCGTCGTGCCGCAAGATGCGGTGCTCGCCGCGGGTTTCGGCACGGTGCCTCCTGAGTACTCCTTGCCGGCGCCGTTATCCCTGCCCGCAGCCGATGCAGGCGAAACCGTGGTGCGCGTGCTGCCCGCCGCGGAATACGATTGCTACGAGCCGGAATCGCTCGAAGCGTTCTGGCGCGACGGGTGGAAAGTGACGCCGCAGAGCGACCGCTACGGATATCGCCTCGCTGGTCCGACCCTGGTCGCGACGCATTCGATCGAAAAGCGTTCGCACGGCATCGTGCCGGGCGTGATCCAGGTGCCGCATAGCGGCCAGCCGATCATTCAGTTGCGGGATGCGCAACCGTCGGGTGGCTATCCGAAGATCGGCACCGTGATCGAAGCCGATTTGTGGCGGCTCGCGCAGGCGCGCATTGGTACGAAGATTCGCTTTGTTCAGACGACGTACGCGGAAGCCGTTACGGCGCTGGAAGAACTGGACAGTTATCTCGTCAGGGTGCGCAATCTCGTTGCACTGTTTTGCCCTTCCCGACACTGACACATGACACAAAAAATCGAAGTGGATATCGGCGAGCTTCGGCAGATCACGTCGTGGCTCGCGGCAGTCGATATCGAGTTCATCGAAATCAGCAAGCCCGGGGCGACGGTTCGGTTGACGATGGAGCAGGCGCCTTGCTCTGCCGGTGCGGATGCGCCGGCGCAGGCGGTTTCGGCTGTGGTTCCTGGCGGACTCGCGCGCGCAGCGGACACTGCGCAGACGCAGGCCGTCAGCATCACCGCGAAGTCGGCCGGCATCTTTCTGTCGATGCATCCGGCGCGCTCAACGCCTTTGGTCAGCGCGGGCGATCACGTCAAACCGGGCGACATTGTCGGCTTGCTGCAGATCGCGCAATTGTGCGTGCCTGTGGTCGTGTCGGCGGATGGCATGGTCATGCGCTTGTGCGTCTCGCATGGCACAACGGTCGGTTACGGAACGCCCTTGCTCGAACTCTCGCCGTCGGCGTAGACGCATATCGATAGATAGACACTGAGCCGGTGTGGTCCGCTGCAGATAGCCCGGCACAGACCGCTTAAAGAATGGAGAGTGGATAGTGGAAATCGACCTGAACGCGGACCTGGGCGAAGGCTTTGGACCCTATCGAATGGGCGAAGACGAAGCGATGCTCGACATCGTCTCGTCCGCCAACGTCGCATGCGGCTATCACGCGGGCGACCCCGTCATCATGGACAAGACGGTGCGGATGGCTCTCGCGCGCCAGATCGACGTCGGCGCGCATGTCGGCTTTCCCGACATGATGGGCTTCGGCCGGCGGCAGATTCAGGCTGACCCGCTTGAACTGGCGAATTACGTGGTGTATCAGATGGGCGCGCTTGCGGGCATCGCGAAGCGGGCCGGACATCGCGTCACGCACATGAGCTTTCACGGTGCGCTGGGCAACATGGCTGCGGCATCGTATGAACTGGCCGAGCCGCTGGTGCGGGCGCTTGCCGAATTCGATCGCGATCTGATCATCAGCGTTTCGACGAACACGGAAATCGAACGGGCCGCCGATCACATCGGGATGCGCACGGCCAACACTTTTCTCGCCGATCGTGCCTACGACGATCAGGGCGCGCTCGTGTCGCGCAAGCTGGAAGGCGCGGTCATCAAGGACCGCGCGGCTGTCCTCGCACGCGTCAAGGAGTTGCTCGAAGACGGCACGATCACGACGATCACGGGCAACAAGCTCAAGATCGCGGTCCAATCGATCCTGCTGCACGGCGATACGCCTGGTGCCGTCGAACTCGCGCGCACGGTGCGCGGCGTGATCGAATCGGCGGGTGGCCGGGTCGTGCCGGTGTCGAAGCTCGTACGCTAGGCGCGCGCCGGCCGACCTGCATCGATCAACCTGCATTGATCAACCATAAGCCAGTCTTATCGCCACAAAGCCAATCCGTCTTTGCCCCACGTTTTCACGGCGTATACATTGGTAACAGGCTTATCGCACGCCTCAAAGGGCGACAGTTCAGAACTACAGATAGAGGTCATTCATGCCGTTTTCAGACTATAAGACCGCGCTGGTGACGGGCGCTTCGACCGGAATGGGCGCTGCGATCGTCGAGCGCTTCTGCCGTGAAGGACTCGAAGTGCATGCGCTCGCCCGCAACGCGGATCGTCTGAATGAGCTGGCGGAGCGAACCGGTTGCATCCCGCACGCGATCGACGTGTGCGATCTGGCAGCCGTCACGAAGCTGACGCAGGACGTGCAGTTCGATATCGTCGTGAACAACGCCGGCGTATCGACCAAAGGCTCGATTCTGGATGCCGCTGCCGCAGACATCGACCTTCAGGTGGAAGTCAACCTGCAAGCTGTTCTGCATATCGTGCGGCTTACCATGCCGGGCATGGTTGCCCGCGATCGCGGTCATATCGTCAACATCAGCTCGATCGCAGGGATTTACAACTTCAACGGCAACTCCATTTACGCCGCAACGAAGGCCGGCATCCATGCGTTGTCGCGCCAGTTGCGAGTGGACGCGACCGGCAGACGCGTACGCGTGACGGAGATCTGTCCGGGCCGCGTCGCTACCGATATTTTTGGCCACGTGCATGGCGACATCGAGGCGGCGCGCAAGCAGTTCATCGACGGCTTCGAGCTGCCGTTGCCGTCCGACATCGCCGATGCCATCGCCTTTGCGATCGCCGCTCCGCTCGCGGTCAACATTAGCAACATGGAAATTCTGCCCACGCTGCAAGTGCCGGGCGGGCTGACGACGATCAAACGCGATCCCGCCGACCACAACGAGTAAGTGCAATCCAGAGTCCAACAAGGAGGTTTTCCATGCGTGCATCGGTACTGGTTACCCGTGCGTCATTTCCGGACATCGTCGACCGCCTGCGCGCGAACTTCGACGTGACCGACAATCCGGACGATACGATCTGGACGCAACCAGAGCTGATTACCAGGCTGCAAGGCAAGGTGGGGGCCATGACGGCCGGCAGCGACCGGATCGACGCGACCTTGCTCGACGCTTGCCCGCAGTTGAAGGCGGTATGCAATATCGGCGTGGGCTACAACAACGTCGACGTGGAAGCCTGTACCGCGCGCGGCGTGCTGGTGACGAATACGCCGGACGTCCTGACGGATACCACCGCCGACTTCGGCTTCGCGCTGATGATGGCAACGGCGCGCCGCATCACCGAGTCGGAACACTTCCTGCGTGCCGGCGAATGGACCAAAACCGGACGCTACGACATGTTCGTCGGCAACGACGTGCATGGTTCGACGCTCGGCATTCTCGGCATGGGACGTATCGGCCAGGCCATTGCGCGACGTAGCGCATTCGGCTTCGGCATGCGCGTGATCTATCACAATCGCTCGCAACTGGCGCCGGATGTCGAAGAGAGCTGCAAGGCACGCTATGTCGACAAGGAAACGCTGTTGCGCGAGTCGGATCACCTGATCATCGTGGTGCCTTACTCGGCGAGCTCGCATCACGCGATTGGCGCCGCGGAGCTCAAGCAGATGAAATCGTCGGCCACGCTGACCAATATCGCACGCGGCGGTGTAGTGGACGACGCAGCTTTGGCGGTAGCGCTGAACGAAGGCAGCATCGCGGCGGCGGGTCTGGATGTATTCGAAGGTGAACCGGTTATCTGCCCGGCGCTTCTCGCGCAAAAGAATGTGGTGCTCACGCCGCATATCGGCAGCGCGTCTGTCAGCACGCGGCGCGCGATGGCCGCGCTTTGCGCAGACAATTTGATCGCAGCTCTAGGACACGGCGCAGCGGCCGGTAAACCGCCGACACCGGTGAACCCGCAGGTGCTGACGCGCCCGACAGCCATAGCCTGAACCATGACCGGCGCAGCATGCTGCGCCGGCGCAATACCGCCGTTGTTTCTCAAGCTTGAGCGCTCCGATAAAGGAGCGCGCCACTGACGATGAGGCGCCCGCAGAGGCGCCACATACTGGAGACAAACACCATGCACAACCACGCCTGTCGCACTGCCGGAAGCCGTTCCGATTCATCATTCCCGAAACTTATTGCACCAGAAGAAAGGCCTCTGCAACGGCCTTTTTTCGCGAGCTAGTATCAATTCAACACGGAAGTCAATGACGGCTTCCAGGGGAATGACGATGGTGCCGCCGGTCGAGTCAGACCGGGATCATCGCTTCGATCCGAATCATTGGGACGTGCTACATGAAACTTCATTTTGACCTGGCGACAGTGCTGCGAGGCGACTATGGGGCGCTGTTTCTCCATGGGATCGAGCTTACCCTCGCGATGGCCGCGCTGGCGTGGATACTCTCACTGGTCGTGGGCATTCTTCTCACGCTGATCCGCCTGACCAACAATCGCCTCGCGACGGCCTTCGTCGCGTCATTCGTGGCCTACCACCGCAATGTGCCGATGCTGGTCCAGATCCTGTTCTGGTACTTCGGCATTTCGAACATCCTGCCGGAATCGTTACAGACTCTGCTGAACCACTACAACGGCCAGTTCATTTTTGCGGTCGTGGCGATCGGCCTGTGCAGTGCAGCCTACCTCTCCGAAGACATCCGCAGCGGATTGCGTGCGATTCCCTACGGTCAGTACGAAGCTTCGCGCGCGCTGGGTCTGAACTTCCTGAACGGCATGCGTTTCGTCGTGCTTCCGCAAGCGCTGCGCAATGCAATTCCGCCGATGGTCAATCACGCAGTCCTGTTGTTCAAGAACACGAGCCTCGCGATGGCGATCGGCGCGGCGGAACTGACGTATGTCACCCGGCAGATCGAGAACGAAACCTTCCTGTCTTTCGAGTCGTATTTCATCGCCACGGCGGTGTATCTCGGCCTCTCCCTCGTCATCATGCTGTGCGGCGCCAAAATCGCGATGCACTACCGCATTCCGGGAGTGAAGTGACATGCTCGATATCCTGCGCGACAACTGGACTCTGCTGCTCATCGGGCAGTATCCGCATGGCCCGCTAGGCGGCATCGTATTGACGATCTTGCTGTCGCTTTCAGCACTCGTCATCGCATTTCCCTTGGGTATCGTGGTCGCCCTGGCCCGCATCAGCCCTTTCCGGTTTCTGCGTGCGCCGGCCACCGGTCTCGTCTACATGGTGCGGGGCATCCCGCTCCTGATGGTGATCTTCTGGGTCTACTTTCTCGTGCCTGTTCTGACCGGCTATCCGGTCACCGGGTTTGTCACGATGCTGTGCGCGCTCGTCATCTATGACTCGGCCTATCTCGGGGAAATCATCCGTGCGGGCATCGAGGGGTTGCCGAAAGGGCAGACCGAAGCCTCGAGAGCGCTCGGCATGAGCTACATGAAGACCATGCGCGCGGTCATCCTGCCGCAGGCGCTTTACAACGTGGTGCCGAGCATGGTCACGCAGTTCGTATCGACAATCAAGGAAACCTCGCTGGGTTACATCATCAACGTCCAGGAGATCTCCTTCGCGGCGGATCAGATCAACAACCGGCTGCTGACGAAGCCCTTTCCCGTGTACCTGATTCTCGCCTTGAGTTACTTCGCGCTGTGTTACGCGCTCACACAGCTTGCGCAGTATCTGGAGCGGCGCGTGACGCGCAAGCGGGCCGGCGTCGCATCTAGGACCCAGAAGGCGGCCAACGTTGCGCTGACCGATCCGTTGCCCACCGAGAACTAGGCGCTCAATCACTTCGAGGTATTTCGCATGATCAAGTTTTCCAGCGTCAACAAATGGTACGGCGAATATCACGCTCTCGTGGACGTGAACGCCGAAGTTCGCAAAGGCGAAGTCGTGGTGGTCTGCGGACCATCCGGATCGGGTAAGTCGACTCTGATTCGCACCGTCAACCGGCTCGAGGAGATCAACCGCGGGCAGATCTTCTTCGACGGTCAAAACATTCACGACAAGAAGCTGGGTCTGAATGCTTACCGCAGCCGTGTCGGCTTCGTGTTTCAGCAATTCAACCTGTTTCCGCATCTGTCGGTGCTGGACAACATCACGCTCTCGCCAATGCGCGTGCACGGCCTCAAGCGCGCGGATGCGGAACGTAAAGCGGCGGATTTGCTCGCGCGCGTCGGTCTGTCGAACAAGGCCAGTGCGTTTCCGCCGCAATTGTCCGGTGGTCAGCAGCAGCGTGTGGCGATTGCGAGAGCGCTGGCGATGGACCCGCCGGCAATGTTGTTCGACGAGCCCACCAGCGCGCTTGATCCGGAGATGGTCGGCGAAGTGTTGAACGTGATGAAGAGCCTCGCGCAGGAAGGCATGACGATGATGTGCGTCACGCATGAGATGGGTTTTGCACGCGAGGTTGCCGATCGCGTCTGGTTTATGGACGCAGGGAAGATTCTCGAAACGGCGGAGCCGGAGGAGTTCTTCTTGCGCCCGAAACACGAGCGGGCGCAGCGATTCCTGTCCGATCTTCGCTCGCATTGAGGCAAGCAAGGCGGGATTGCTTCCGCGGCACAAGTACAGATTCAGATTCGGTTTGACCACCGTTGATCAGCAGTCGATTGCTTTACACATACACTTCAGGAGCATCACGATGCAGGTAAAGAAGATTTACGCGGGGATGTTGGTCGTTGGCGGCGCGGTTGCATCGATTGCCCCGGCACATGCTGATCAATTGGCCGATATCAAGGGCCGCGGCGAGTTGAGCTGCGGTGTGTATTCGAACGTCGAGCCGTTCTCGTATCCCAACGCGCAGACGCGCCAGCTCGAAGGCATGGACGTGGACCTGTGCAACGCGGTGGCGAAACAGTTGGGCGTGAAGGCGAAGCTTGAACCGTTGGCTGTCGAGGCGCGGATTCCGCAATTGAAGCTGGGGCGTGTCGACATTGTGGTCGCCAACCTGGCCTACACGAAAACCCGCGCTACGCAAATTGCCTTTAGCGACTCGTACTACTCGACCAAGGAAGTCCTTGTCGTGAAGAAGGCCGACGCGAGCAAGAAACTGACCGATTTCGCGGGCCAGAAAATCAGCGCTGCCGACGGCTCCACTTCCGCTCAGTCGATTCCAATTTCGATCAAGGATGGCCAGGCGGTGACGTTTCACGATACCAGCTCGGCGTTTCTGGCACTCGAGCAGAATAAGGTCAAAGGCTTCGTGACCAATCAGATGACGGCCACGAAGATCGCGAAGCAGGTGGACGGCACCGACGGCGCAGTGGCGATTGCGTCGGAGCCGATGCTGATCGAGCCGATCGCGGTGGGCTTGCGCCAGAACGAGCCGACCATGCTGAGTGCGGTCAACAAGGCCCTGGCTTCGATGGAGCAGAGCGGCGAGATGAGCGGTATCTTCGACAAGTGGCTCGGACCGAAGACGCCGTATGGCCTGACGCGAACCGACAAGGTCACGCCGATCGACAAGCTCAAGTTCACGCCGGTGTCCTGAGGCGGAAAGCGTGTGATGCAGCGGCGCGCTTTCATCTGTGCACCGCTGCCGGTTGAATGGCCGGCGCGATTCCTTGGATCGCGTGCCGGGACAACGTAGCTGGATTGTGCAACGTGACACATAAAATAGTGGTGATGGGCGTGTCGGGTTCGGGCAAGTCGACACTTGCACGCGAGTTGGCCGTAGCGCTGGAGGGCGTTTTCATCGAAGGAGACGAGCATCACTCGGCGGAAAGCCGTGACAAGATGTGCCGCGGAATCGCGTTGTGCGATAGTGACCGCGAGCCGTGGCTGGACCGCCTCGCCGAGCAGGTGGATGATATGCACAGGACGGCCGTGCTGTCCTGTTCCGCATTGAAACGTCGCTATCGGGAGCGCATGCGCGCGCGTGTCGCCGGGCTGAGATTCGTGTTTCTCGACATCACCTTGGCCGCAGCGGTTGCACGGGTTTCCAGGCGGCTGGATCATGAGTTTCCAGCGACATTGGTGGCGAATCAATTCGCAACGCTCGAGTCACCTGTAGGTGAAGATGGTGTGCTCCACCTTTCCGCTTCGCTGCACAGCGCGTGCGGTCTGAGAGAGGTCATGCAATGGCTGGGTACGCCGGACGGTGCTGGATGGAAGTCGGACGAATTAGAGTCGAAGAGGAGTTGAGTTGAACAACAATCTGAAGATGTTTGATCTGTCGGGGCGTCGTGCTCTGGTTACCGGGTCGAGTACGGGTATCGGTTATGCGCTGGCCAAAGGATTGGCAGGTGCTGGCGCTGAAGTGATTCTGAATGGTCGCAACGCGACGAGACTGGCAGAGGCTGTCAGCCGTTTGCGCGATGAAGGCGCGACCGTTCATGCCGCGAGTTTCGACGTGACGTCGGCCGCTGAGGTCGATGCGGCGATCGCCGATATCGAACGCGAAATCGGTTCGATCGACATTCTCGTCAATAACGCCGGGATGCAGCGCCGTGCGCCGCTCGAACAGTTTTCCCATGCTCAATGGGAAGAACTGATGAAGACCAACGTCGACAGCGTGTTCCTGGTCGGCCAGGCGGTCGCGCGGCACATGATTGCTCGCAAGCGCGGCAAGATCGTCAACATCTGTTCGGTGCAAAGCGAACTGGGCCGTCCGAACATCGCGGCCTACACGGCGAGCAAAGGCGCAGTGAAGATGCTGACGAAAGGCATGGCAATCGACTGGGGGCAACATGGCATCCAGGTCAATGGACTTGGGCCGGGCTACTTCAAGACGGAGCTGACCGAAGCACTCGTCAAGGATGAAACGTTCAGCAACTGGCTGATCGGACGCACGCCGTCGCGCCGCTGGGGCGATGTGGAAGATCTCGTCGGCGCTGCTGTGTTTCTGGCGAGCGACGCTTCGAACTTTGTGAACGGTCATATCCTTTACGTGGATGGCGGCGTGACGGCCACGCTGTAGGGGCTGGTTCGTATCGGGCGATCGTGGCTTGTCGAAATACTGCAAGTTGAAGCGCGAGCCGAGCAAGATTGCTATTGCTGCGATGTCACTTCCAGAAGGTCCTTAAGTTGCAACACTGCCGTGTCGGATTCCGCTTGAATCCGCGCGCGCAGAACAAGCCAGTTGAGTATCGCGAACCACAACGACAGCGCGTGATAAGTGAACGTTCGCTCGAAGCGTGTTCCGCTCGCGGCAGATGTCAGTAAATACGTGACAGTGCCAGCCGATCTGCCTTCAATCTTTCCGTCTATTTTCCATTTGCCTGGAGGCTCGCGCGCAGTGACGGTCCACACCACGCTGCCGCGTCGGCCCGCCACACGGAACTCCTCCACGACCTGCTCGCCCAGATCGAGCGAATGGTCAACGGCGCCACTGACCGCGAGTGACGATGGATGCCAGGCTGGCCAGTGAGCGGGTGTCGTGACATAGTCGAACACGACTTTGGAGGGACGTTGAATCGACGCAACCGTAACGATGCGGGTGTCGAGCCCAACCTGCTGCGGTAACGGCAAAAAGAGCAACCCGATAACAACGAGTGCGGCCAATATTGCCGTTACGTACCGGGTACGTTTTTTCATGGCGACTTGTACTCCACATACTCAGGACGACGACACCGTACTGCAGCGTGCCTGATCAAGGGTAATCTGGTTGGGGAGTGTTCATCTCGCGTCAGTGCGTGACAATCGAACGAGCCTGTCAATGCGCCGCGCGCAATGCCTCGTCCGCAACAGCCAGCCGTGACGCCATGACCTTGACGACAAAACGATGAATTTGCTGCGCGGTCTCGGGATCGTCCTGCTCGAGCGCACGCAACGACTCGAGCGTCAAACGCCGGACACGCGCGGGACCCTCTGCAAGCACATCCGCGCTGCGCACCTGCTGCGTGTACACCGCCATTTCGCCGACGATCGTACCTGGTCCGAACGAGCGCAACCTGAGGGATCTGCCGTCAGCAAGCCGCAGCAAGACGGTGACACGGCCGCGCTCGACGAAGTACATGGCGTCCCCCGGTTCGCCGTGACGGAACACCGGCTGCCCCGCGTCAAGCTCGCGCACATCCAGAAGGGCCAACAGCCTTTCAAGCGCGCGCGGCGTGAAATGCGGCGCGAGCATCGCGTGGAAATCCTCTTCGCCGCGCGGCAGCGCGCGTGGATCCGACGCGAGAAGCGTATCTTCGACCCATTCCAGCCCAGCATCCAGCGAAGCGAACTCGTGGATCCGGAGGTTCAGCGTGCCGGTCTTCAGGAGCAGGTCACGCGAGCGTGCCGGCAGCCCCGTCAACACCAGGTCAGCATCGAGCGTCGCACACAGTTGCCTGAGCTTGACGAAGCTGACCGATACCGACGCGTCCAGGCCGTTGGTCGAAGCGAAGTCGAGCACGACAAAGCGAACGGGTACCGGCCCGTGCCGGGTTAGCCGTTCGCGCACGCGCTGCAAGATCGAATTGGCGGTGCCGAAGAAGAGGAAGCCCTGCAGACACGTTCCGCACACCCGTGCACCTAGTTCGTGAAGCCGTCCGGTTGCCTCGATACTGCGCTCGACATTCGATGTGCGCGTACTGCCATCGAACTCCATGCGAATGCAACTGATACGGCCGTACAGCAGGGCGAACATCACACAGGCGGCGATGACGCCGGCCACCACCCCCGGGACGACGCCGTAGAACGCAATAGCGCCCAGAATAAGCGGTACAAGCAGATACTCATACCAGTTGAGCTGGCGATATGCGCCTACTAGCCACTGGATCAACAGGCGCAGTCCCATGAAGAGCTGCAGCCCGACCAGCACCGGCACCGGAAATAGCGCCACCAGGTCCGGCGAGACGGCCAGCACGAACAGACACGCGAGGGAGGCGAATACGCCTGCCATACGACTTGTCGCACCCGCGCGTGCGTTGAGCATCGATCGGTTGTACGACTGATAACCGACCATCCCGCCTAACATCCCGCTCGCGATGTTGGCGATGCCGGCCGCCTTCATTTCGCGGTTCAGGTCAATGTCTTCGCCCGTGGCTGCGCCAATCGCCGTCGAATTCATCAGGATCGTGATTGCCGAAATCGACGTGACCATGAGTGTCTCCGGCAAGTGCGCAGCGATGGCCGACCAGTCGACGCCCCCGTGCGCCAGCGATGCCGGCAGATGCAGCTCCGGAATCCGTATCGCGTGCAGCGCCACGCGCGGAAGCAATAATCCCGTGTTGCGGGCGTCGTCGATCGACAAGCCTGCAGCAAGCAGAAGCAGGTAAAACAGCGCGACGCCGAATGCAAGCGTGATCGGCAGCGCCGCAGCGTGTTTCCATGTGCGCGACAGGAGCGTGGCTAACGCGCACACCAGCACAGCGGGTGCCCACGCCAGCCAGTTCAGGTGTGTCACCAGCGCCAATGTGTGCCAGTTCAAGGGCTCGCCGGTCACGACCCGAAACGCGCCGGCTAGCAGGAGGTAGCCCGTACCGGCAAGGAAGCCGCCTACGACCGGATAAGGCAGGAATTGCAGGGAACGGCTGCGCTTCGACGAACCGACCGCATACAGAATGACGCCTGTCACCACTGAACACAGCGCGATGGCGATCAGCACCGTCAGCAGAATTGTCTGCGGCGTACCGCCGTTAGCGCGCACGCTGCTCGCGACGCCGGCCGCCACACCGGCAAGAAACGCCGTCGCGTTGCCGTCGGGGCCGGCGATGTTCATGCGCATCGAACTCGTCAAAGCGATCACCAGCGCCGTCACTACGCAACTGATAAAGGCCGTGGGTACGCCAAGCACCGCGTAACGGGCGAGATCCGCGCTGAAGATCAGGGTGCCCAGGCTCATTGCGTAGCAGAGCATGACCAATGTCGACACCATGCCGGCCGACAGGTCCCCGACGAGGCCCGTGAAGCGTGGCCCGGAGTGGGCTACGGGCGAGGAACCTGTGGTAGCTGGCTTCACGGTGCTTCCCGGTGAGGGCGGATGGAATCTCGCCCGGTGGCCGTTTCTTTCACGCTGGACGTACACTGTATTTTAGGCGGGAAGGACTTGAACACGGAATACGTTGCGCCCGTCGCAGCGCGGCGCCAGGCGGTGCGCCGATTCGTATGATTGTTCGGGCGACGCGGCCCGGTTCGGGCATACGGTCGACAACCCGCGCGGCAACGAGCTGCGACGCAGCATGCGTGTTCGTACACGCACCGGATTGGGCGGCGGCGATGGATATCGATCAGTGGCTGCATGCATTGGGGCTTGAGCAATATGCACCCGCATTTGTTGGGAACGACATCGATCTCGCGATGCTGGCACAACTCGGCGACGCGGACCTGAAAGAACTCGGTGTCCTCTCGCTCGGCCACCGCAAGCGCCTGCTGGCGGCGATTGCCGATCAGCGCGGCGCTGCATTGTGCGCAGCGCCGCCCGCTGTGAACGCGCCGGCCAGCGAGCGCCGGCAAGTCACCATCCTCTTCGCCGATCTGTGTGGTTTCACCGCGCTGTCGCAGACGCTCGATCCTGAAGAATTGCGCGAGTTGACAGGTCGTTACACCGCGCTCGTCGATGGGATCGTCCTCGGTTACGGCGGCACGATCGACAAGCACATCGGCGATGCCGTGATGGCAATCTTCGGTGCGCCGCGCGCACACGATACCGATCCGCTGCGCGCGACGCGTGCCGCGCTGGAGATTCATGAGGCACTTAACGGACTGGGCGAGCATGGGTCGCCTCCGCTGAGGGCGCATGTGGGCATCGCCAGCGGCGAGGTGGTCGCGGGGCCGCTCGATCGCGCGGATGTTCAGGACTACACGGTGCTCGGCGACTCCGTGAACCTCGCCGCCCGGCTGGTTGCCGCCGCCGGCCCCGGGGAAACGCTGCTCTCCGATAGCGTGCATCGCGCGCTGGGTGACGGTGTGATGAGCGACGCCGTCGGCGCAATGCGTTTCAAGGGGATCGACTCGCCGGTGCAGGTGTGGCGTCTGCGCGGTCTCGCCTTTGAACCCGTCATGGCGAGCCGCAGCGTGTTTGTCGGCCGTAAGGCTGAACTCGAGCAGTTCAAGGGCGTCGCCCGCACGTGCCTCGAGCAGCAAGCCGGCCACGTCGTTTATGTCCGCGGTGAGGCGGGCATCGGCAAGACGCGGCTGGTCGATGAAATGCGCCGTTTCGTCGAAACACTGGGCTTTGCCAGCCACCGCGGCCTCGTGCTGGATTTCGGCGTGGGCAAAGGCCAGGACCCCATTCTCACCATTGTCGGCAGTCTGCTGGGCCTGCCGCCCGCGGCCGGCTCCGACGAACGACGCGCGGCCGCCGAGCGGTTTGCCACGTCCGGTGCCGTCGGCCCGGATCAGTTGATGTTTCTCCACGACATCCTCGACCTTGCGCAAACCGGGGAAGGGCGCACGCTGTACAACGCGATGGACAACAGCGCTCGGACGCGCGGCAAGCGCACGGTTGCCGCGGCGATCACGCAGGAGGTCTGCCGGCGCGGGCCCACCATGATTGTCGTGGAAGACCTTCATTGGGCGGACCCTCAGGTGCTCGGTTACCTGGCCGCCTTCGCCGTAGCGATCGCGAACGGCCCGGGCCTGCTTGTGATGACTTCGCGCGTGGACGGCGATCCGCTCGACGCGGCATGGCGGGCAGGTTGCCGCGGCACGCCCTTCGCCACGATCGACCTTGGCCCATTGCGCAGCGACGAGGCGCTGAACCTTGCCGGCAGCTTTATCGATGCGACCGAACGTATCGCGCGTGCCTGCATCGAGCGAGCCGGCGGCAATCCGCTGTTCCTCGAACAGCTCCTGCATAACGCCGAAGAAGGGAGTGAGGAGGCGGTCCCCGCGACGATCCAGAGCCTCGTGCTGGCGCGCATGGACCGGTTGACTGCGCGCGACCGCGAGGCCTTCCAGGCTGCCGCGGTCATCGGGCAGCGCTTTGGTCTTGCCTTGCTGCGGCGGCTGATCGATGCACCGGAGTACGTCTGTCACGGGCTCGTCGCCAACGCACTCGTCTTGCCGGAGGGCGAAGATTTCCTGTTTGCCCACGCGCTCATCCAGGAGAGCGCTTACTCGACATTGCTGCGGGCACGCCGGCGCGAGTTGCATCGTCTTGCCGCCGACTGGTTTGCGGCGACGGACCCCGTACTGCGCGCCCAGCATCTCGATCGCGCCGAGGACGAGCGGGCACCGCGGGCCTACCTCGACGCCGCGATCGCACAACGCGCAGCTTACTTTGCCGACGCGGCATTGCGGCTCGTCGAGCGAGGTCAGCAGATCGCGCAAACGGATAGGGATCGCCACGCACTGATCTGTTTCAGGGGAGAACTCCAACGAGATCTCGGCGACATCGCCGCATCGATCGCGACGTACCGTGCGGCGGTGGCTGCCGCGCCAGACGAAGCGAGTCTCTGCCAGTCCCAGCTTGGGCTCGCCGAAGGTCTGCGGGTGAGCGAAGGCCTCTCCGAAGCCCTCGCGCTGCTCGACGCGGCCCAGCAAGTGGCGCAACGCCTGGATCAGGTGCCTGAACTTGCGCGCCTGCATCACCTGCGCGGCAACATCTTCTTTCCGCTTGGCAGGATCGACGATTGTTGCACCGAACATGAGCGCGGGCTCGCCTATGCACGGCGTCTCGGCGCGCCGGAAGCGGAGGCGCGTGCGCTTGGCGGCCTTGCGGATGCGGCCTACGCGCAAGGGCGCATGCGCACTGCTTTCGAGCACTTCAGCCGGTGCGTTGCGCTAAGCCGCGAACACGGCTTCGGCCGCATCGAGGTCGCGAATCGTTCGATGGCGGGCTTCAGCAGGATCTATCTCAACGAGGCACGTCTGGCGCACGAGGACGTCAGCGCCGCTGCACGCACTGCTGCGCTGGTCGGCCAGCCACGTGCGCAGATGCTGTGCGAAACGCTGGGTGCCTTTGCCAGCTACGAATTGGGCGACATGCAGGCTACGCTCGCCCATCTCGAGCGCGAGAAGCTGATCATCCGTCAACTGGGCGCTCGCCGCTTCGAGGCACAAAATATGGAAATGCGGGCGCGTGTGCTGCTCGCGAACGGCCATCGGCGTGAGGCCACGGAATTGTTGCGTGAAGCGCTGGCGATTTGCCGCGAGGTAGGCACGCAGTTCAGCGCCCCCAAGGCGGTGGGCGTACTGAGCCGCGCCGTCGAGGACGACGGCGAACGCGTGCGTCTGCTCGCCGAAGGCGCCGACATGTTGGACCGCGGCGCGGTTGGTCACAATCATCTGTGGTTCTATCGCGACGCCATCGAAGCGATGATGTCCGCCGGCGACGCGGCTGGCGCACTGCGCTATGCCGCTGCCCTCGAAGGCTATACGCGTGCCGAGCCGCTGCCTTGGGCGGACCTGTTTGTGGCGCGCGGCCGCGTCCTCGCTCGCGCGCAGCAAGACCACGTTGGTGAAGAAATGCAGCGCGAACTCGAGCGTGTGCGTGCAGCCCTCGTGGAAGCCGGCTTCAACAGCTATCTGCCTGCGGTGGACGCTGCGCTCGCGCCGTAGGCCGTGGGATTGGTTAGCGGATCAATAATCTTCAACATCTCGATGACCGAACCGGGCCACCCGTGCGTAACGATGTGGCGGAGTGCCTGCCGCGCTGTAACATTGCTTCGGAATCTTCCGAAGTGCATTTCTCATGTTTGGCATTTTCCCGTTGAATTTGTTTGCCTAGACTCCGTTCCAGATAAACCGCTGGCCCGTCATAACGGGCGTTGCTGCCGTGAAGACGGCAGTAGCGCGTGCGCCGCACCTAGCTGAATCCATAACAGGACGGAGATAAGCATGTCTGAAAACAGCTACGAAACAGGTCGGCTGAATTTGCCGTTTGTTGGAATCTGCACGTTCGCGAAGTCTCCGTTGTGTCTTGACTGGGACAAGATCGACGCGGATGTCGCGGTGATGGGCGCTCCCTTCGACTGCGGTACGCAATGGCGGGCAGGCGCCAGGTTCGGCCCGCGCTCGATTCGCGATGCGTCGACCCTGTTTTCGTTCGGTCATGGCGGCGCATACGATTTCGAAGACGACGTCGTCTATTTGCCCAGCAACGAAGTTCGGATCGTCGATATCGGCGACGCGGACATGGTGCACACCAACACGGAGAAGAGCCACGCAAATATCGAGTACGGCGTGCGCAAGATCCTGGCGGCGGGCGCGTTGCCGGTGGTGATGGGCGGCGATCATTCGATCAACATTCCCTGCATCAATGCGTTCGAAGGTCAGGAGCCGTTTCATATCGTCCATATCGACGCCCACCTCGATTTCGTCGACGAGCGTCACGGCGTGCGTCACGGCCATGGGAATCCGTTGCGTCGTGCAGCGGAGAAGAGCGTGGTGTCGGGCATGACGCAGATCGGCATCCGCAACGTGTCGTCCACCGCACGCGAAGGATACGCACAGGCGCGCGAGATGGGTTCGGACATCATCTCGGTGCGCGACCTGCGGCGCCTCGGCATCCAGGGCGTTCTGGACCGTATTCCCAAGGGCGTGCGTTATTACCTGACGATCGATATCGACGGTTTCGATCCGTCGATCGCGCCGGGCACGGGCACGCCGAGCCACGGTGGCCTGCTCTATTACGAAGGACTCGAGTTGTTCGCAGGACTCGCCGAGCAGGGTGACGTGATCGGTATCGATCTCGTTGAAGTCGCGCCGGACTACGACCATTCCGGTTCGACTTCGATTCTGGCGGCGCAATTGCTGCTGAACACGATCGGCCGCGTGATGCATCGACGCAAGGTCAAGCAAAACCTCGCCCGCTAAACGGGATTCTCTTACGCCATGCGAACGCGATTGCCGGTCACGCTCATCGTGGACCGCAATCGCATAACGCGGCGCGCGCTATTTGCTGCTCCGCGTGGCGCGGCTCACCTGTTTGGCCGCAACCCGCAACTGGTTGCAAAAGGCCAGCACTACCCGCGCCGATTCGCCGCCCTTGCGCGTGATGATCTGAAAGTCCAGATGTGTCACATAGTGCTCGGGATCGATGCGGCTCAACAGACCGCCGTCTACCCAAGGCTGCGCGTAGTGGGGCGGTAGAAAGCCGATGTAGTTGCCCGACAGGATCAGCATGGCTCGGCCTTCGACGTTGTCGACCGAGGCTGCGGCCTGCGGCATGCGCAGCAGCTTGAGCTCCTGGTTGCCGAGATACGCGCGGGCAGCGAGCCGCTGTTTGCTGAGCACCGCAACGGGCACGCGTCCGCTTGCCCGCTCATACAGCGGATGGGTGGACGCGCAGTAAAGCCCCTGTTCCTCGCGATAGAGCGGCACGTAGTCGAGGCCGGGGATACGCGCGGGAAACGGCCCCACGGCGAGATGCAGGCGGCCGTCCAGCACGTGCTGCTCCATGCTCCCCGGTGTGTCGATCTGCACGTGCAGGCGGACTTCGGGCGCCATCTGGCCAAACTCGCGAATCGCGGCCGGCAGCGGCGAGTATTTGTCGGTCAAGGTCGCTTCGATCATGCCAAAGCGCAGCACGCCGGAAAGCTGATTGCGCAACGCGCCAGCTTCCATATGAAACGTATCGACGGCACCGAGCAGACGTTGCGCGGCGGCGTGCAACTCCGCGCCTTCTTCCGTGAGGCGAAAACCCGCGCGTCCGCGTTCACACAAGCGCAGCCCGAGGCGGGTCTCCAGTTGCGACATGTATTCGCTGATGCTCGATGCACCAATGTTGAGAATCGGTTGTGCCGCGGCGAAACCGCCGCATCGCACGATGGTTTCGAAGATCCGCAACAGCTTGAGATCCGTGTCCTGAACTTGCATCGTGCCGCCTCTCGATTACTTCGGGAATTGCCGAAATGTGTTTCATCAATGGTGCATTTTATTGAGGAATTTGGCTACACAGAATTGCTGTCAACCCCACTGCCCAACGTTCGGCGAAGGCATACGGACAGTGCGGCCCCAAAGCGATGTTTTCTGTGCCGAAGCGCCACGCGTTCGCCACTTCCGGCGGCAAGGCGGTCAGGCACGTCATGATGTGAGGAGAGCACGATGAAAAAGCCGTACGCAGGTGCAAGCTGGTTGGCAGCAGTCGCTTTGAGCATGGTGTCGGTGGGCGCGACGGCGGCAGAGCAGGTGGTCAAAATCGGTTTGACCGGACCCTTGACCGGTCCGCAGGCCGCCATCGGCAAGGACGACGAAAACGGCGTCAGGATGGCGATCGAGCGTCTGAATGCACAGGGGCTTGTGATCGGTGGCCAGAAAACCCGTTTCGAACTGGTTTCGCAGGATGACGCCGCCGATCCGCGTACCGGCATGACGGTTGCGCAAAGCCTGGTCGACGCCAACGTGAAGGTCATCTTCGGGCCGTTCAATTCGGGGGTCGCGATTCCGATTTCAAACCTGGTGAACGTGTCCGGAATCGTGATGGCGACCGTCGCGTCGAATCCGTCGATCACGCAACACGGCTATCCGTTCGTGTTTCGCATCTCCGCCAGCGATGCGCAACTGGGCAGCCGGATGGGTGAATTTGCGGCAAAGGAACTGAAGATCAAGCGCATCGCGGTGATTGACGATCGCACCGCATATGGGCAGGGCCTCGCCGATGAATTCGTCAATGCCGCTAAAGCCAACGGCATCGAGATTGTCGATCGGGAATATACGACCGACAAGGCGACCGACTTCGTCTCGATCCTCACACACGTCAAGGGCGCGAACGCGGAAGGGATTTTCTACGGCGGTTATTACGCGCAAGCCGGTGCGCTGCGCAAACAGATGAAGCGCCTTGCGATGAACGGCTATCTCCTCGGCGGCGATGCCATGTGCAACGCCGAACTGGCGAAACTCGGCGGCGATGCGGTCGATACACGCGTGTATTGCCCACAAGGCGGCCCGGTGCTCGATCAGACACCTGAGGGTCGTCAGTTCAAGGCGGACTACAAGCAACGCTTTCATACTGATCCGTTGACCTACAGCGCGGCCTTGTACGATGGCGTGAATATCGTGGCGCAGGCAATGCAGAAAGCCAATTCGATCGAACCGGCTCAGTATCGTGCCGCGCTCGCCGGCATCGATTCTCATGGTGTTTCCGGGCACTACCGGTTTGACAGAAACCGCGACCTGACGGACTCGCCAATCACGATTTATAGCTATCGAAATGGTGAGCCTACGCCGCTGGCGTCGACGCAGCCGTAGGTTCATCTCGCCCAACCATGGCGAAGGGTCGTGCCGCACGACGCTGCGGTAGCCCTATGCGATGGGTGCCGTCCGCTGAACCATACGGTAGCTTTCCATCAGGTCGATCATGAAGACCTGCAGGATGGTAGGCGGCGCGGCGGCCCGCCGCGTGATCGCGCAAAATGGCCAATGCGAGCCGAGCTGCGCCGGGCAGATCTGATGCATCTCGCCGCGCGCGACCCAACGGGCGGCGTAGTGAATCGGCAGAAATCCGATGTAGGCGCCCGACAAAATAAGGATGGCCTGCGCCTCGATATTGTCGACGGTTGCTGCGGCTTTGCTCACTTTCAGCATTCGCAGGTCGTGCTGCTGAAGATACCCTCGCGCTACCACACGGCTGGAAGCGATGGCCTCGTCGAGCGCGGCGTCGCCAGGCAATCGGCCTGCGAATGCGTGACCCTTCCCGCAATACAGACCGTCCGGTTCGCAATACAGGTCGGTGTAGGTCAGCCCCGGCACGTGAAGCGGAAAATGCCCGACTGCGATATGCAGCCGGCCGTCCAGCACACGTTCTTCCAGTTCGGCGGGCGTGCCGACGTAGACATCCAGATGCACGTCGTGCCCTCTCGATACAAACGCTTGCAGCGCCTGCGGCAGCGGCGAGGCCGAGTCGGTCACCGTGTTGTCAATGATGCCGAGGTACAGCTTTCCTGAGACGTGTTTTTTTAGCGCGTCGGTATCCACACAGAAGCTCTCTACCGCCACCTGCAGCCGTTGCGCTGCCTCGAAAGTGGCCACGCCGTGTTCGGTGAGGCGAAATCCGCTCCGGCCCCGCTCGCAAAGCTTGAGTCCGAGGCGCGTTTCGAGCGTTGTCATTTGCTCGCTGATTGTCGACTGGCTAACGTTCAGGGTCGCCTGGGCAGCGGAAAATCCGCCGCACCGTACCACCGTCATGAAAACCCTCAGTAGCTTGAGGTCCACGTCCTGCAACTGGATCACGGTCGTTGCTCTCCTTGCGCCACTTGCTTCGGTATTCCCGATATGAACATCTGATTCACGTGATTTTTACCCCCGGCCTTGTCGTCCATAGTCTCTCAAAACACCGCGCTGCCACAAGCCGCGTTTATATCGATGGACCCCGGTCGCTTTTGAACGGCCGAACCTGTCGGCTACAACGCAGGATCCACGAACAAACGTGCCAGGAACAGGCGGACCTTTCTGCACGAAACCGGCCCATGAGAGGCCGAATAGCAGTCAATCCGTAAGACAGGAGACAATGATGGACAAGGTCGTACAAAACTATCTGGAGACGTTCGGCATCCGGGAAGAGACACAACGCTTTCTCACCCGGCCGCAGAAGATGTTAATTGGCGGTGCCTGGGTGCCACAAGGCGATCGCGAATCCTGCACAGTGCTCGAACCGTCTACCGCGGGCGTGATCACGCACATTCCCCTGGGTACGACCACCGATCTGGATCGTGCGGTCGACGCTGCCCGCAAGCAGTTCGACGGTGGACCGTGGAGAAAGCTCAAACCCCTTGAGCGCGAACGACTGCTGCATCGCCTCGCCGATCTGATCGAAGCGAATGCAACGGAGTTGGCCGAGATCGAATCGATCGACGTAGGCAAGTCTGTTGCCAATGCGCGTGACGTCGACGTACAAGGCACGATCGACACCTTCCGCTATTTCGCCGGTTGGGCATCGAAGCTCCACGGCCGTACGGTAGAGCCCTCCCTGCCTGGTGAATACGTTGCTTACACGCGCAAGGAGCCCGTCGGCGTGGTCGGCGTTATCGTGCCGTGGAACTTCCCGCTGCAAACCATGGCGTGGAAGGTTGCGGCGGCGCTCGCTGCCGGTTGTACGACCGTGATCAAACCCGCCGAACTCACGTCGCTGTCCACACTTCGCTTCGCAGAGTTGGTGCAGGAGGCTGGAATTCCGGATGGCGTCGTGAATGTCATAACGGGGCGAGGGCGCGAAATTGGTGCCGCTATGGCCGCTCATCCGGGCATAGACAAGATCACGTTCACCGGTTCCACCGAGGTGGGCCGAACTGTCGGGCAAGCGGCTGTGGGCGGCATCAAACGTATGACACTCGAACTGGGCGGCAAATCGCCGGTACTCGTGCTCGAGGGCGCAGACATCGAAGCGGCGGCCCAGGCCGTAGCAAACGGCGTCTTCTTCAATTCTGGACAGGTCTGCGACGCGGGTACGCGGGTTTACATCCAGCGCGGCATTCACGACAGATTCATTGGCGCGCTAGTCGAGCACACGCGTAAGTTGAAGATCGCACCGGGCCTCGATCGCGATTGCTTCATCAGCCCGCTCGTTTCCGCGCTGCAGAAGGATCGCGTCGCTTCCTATATCGAAGCCGGGCGCCGCGAAGGCGCGGAAATCGTGCATGGTGGCCGCGTGTTGGACCGGGCAGGCTACTTCGTCGAACCGACCATCTTTACGCATTGCCGCAGCGACATGAAGATCGTCCGTGAAGAAATCTTCGGACCTGTGCTGGTGACCACGCCCTTTGACGATTTGGGCGATGCGTTGTCGCAGGCGAATGACTCGCCATACGGTCTTGCTGCCGCGATCTACTCCAATGACCTGAATCGCGTTCACAAACTGATCCCGCAACTGCGCGCGGGTACCGTCTACGTCAATGCCCATAGCACGATCGATCCTTCGATGCCGTTCGGCGGATTCAAGGAATCCGGCTTTGGCAAAGACCTCGGCCCCGAGCAACTCGATCATCTGATGGAGAGCAAGGCGGTCTGGATCACGCTGCACTGAACCGTCAATGCGCCGGAGGCGTCTCCAGACGAGCGTGGCGCCGCGGCCAGCATGCATGCCGGATCAAATCTATTCCATCAACCTCTCATTGCTGTCAGGGGTACATGATGCAAGCAACAGACGAAGTAGTTAAAAGCACGGTAGTTGGCGTCGAGCATGGCGCGATCGAAGGTCACTCGATCGATTTCATTCCGGATAGCGAAAGAACCGACAGATTGTCCAGGCAGGGGCCATTCTGGTTTCTGGGTAACTTCACATTCTTCACCATGACCATCGGTTTTGTTGGTCCCAGCATTGGTCTGAGCGCGCTGTGGACCACGATAGCCGGTACGCTTGGCATCATGTTCGGCACCTTGTTCATGGCCTTTCACGGCTCGCAAGGCCCGCATCTCGGCTTGCCGCAGATGATCCAGTCGAGAGCGCAATTCGGTTATCGCGGGGTCATCGTCGTCCTGTTGGCGACGCTATTCGTGTTTGCAGGATTCAACATCGTCAACCTGGTGCTGATGATGCAAGGTCTCAAAGCCTTGTTCAATTGGGACCCCGTCAAGGTGGCGTTGGCCGTGACCGTGCCGGCTTCGGTTCTGGCGATTCTCGGCCACGACTGGATGCACCGCAGTTTCAAATGGGCGTTGTACCTGTCGCTTCCCCTCTATGGTCTGGTCACGGTGGCCGTCCTGATGCACTGGGTGCCTGACGTGCCCCTCGCCGCTGTCGCACCGGGCGTGACACCGACGCCACCGCTGGGCTTCAACTGGATTGCGTTCATTGCGCAATTCGCGGCCGCCGCCAGCTACAACATCGCTTACGCGCCGTATGTATCCGACTATTCGCGCTACCTGCCGAAAAACACGCCGAGCGGCAAGCTGATCGCGGCTGTGTTTCTCGGCGCATCCCTGTCGGGTGCGTGGATGATCGCGATTGGCGGCTGGCTCGCGGACCATCTGCACGCGACCGATGTGCTGGTCGCATTGAGTCAGGTGGGTAACGACCTGGCGCCGGGGATGGGAAGTGTTGTGGTCGGCGTCACGATTCTGGCGTTTCTGCCGGTGATCGCAATGAACATCTATAGCGCCAAATTGACGGCCATCACAGCACTCGATTCGTTCCATAAAGTCCAGCCGACGCCCAAGGCTCGCATTCTGGCGATTCTCTTTGTGGTGATCCTTCAGTTGGGTGTTGCGCTCAGCATCTATACCTCGGGTAAGGGACTCTCCGTCCTGAATATTTACCTCGTCGTCATGCTGTATTTTCTCGTGCCCTGGACCGCTGTCAATCTGACGGACTACTTCTTCGTCCGCAAGGGTCGCTATGCCATTCCGCACTTCTTCATGCCTCACAACAATCTGTACGGGACATGGGGTGCACGCGGTTTGATCGCATACGCAATCGGCTTTGTCGCGATGATTCCGTTCTTCTGTGTTCTCGACGGCTCAAACGAGGTGTATGTCGGCCCGCTTGCGCGTGCCATGGGTAGCGTCGATCTGGCGTGGCTGGTCGGTCTGTTCGTCTCGGGCATCGCCTACTACGCCTTGTCGCGCTCGCTCGATCTGAAGTATGAGGAATCGGTGATCGCTCATATCGAGAAGACATCACCGCAATACACCACCGGCGACAAGGGTCGCTACTGAAATACGGACGACCCCGTCAAGATCTGGAAATCAGGAAAATATCATGGTTACCGAGCAATTCGATTACATCATTGTGGGCGCCGGATCGGCCGGATGTGTGTTGGCCAACCGGCTTACCGAGGACCCGGCGGTCCGCGTTCTTGTGCTGGAATACGGCGGCAGCGATCGCAGCGTCATCATTCAGATGCCGAGCGCGTTTTCGATGCCGATGAATACGGCCAAGTACAACTGGCGTTATCAGACCGCGCCCGAGGCTCATTTGAATGGCCGCCAGTTGCATTGTCCGCGCGGCAAAGTGCTGGGAGGTTCGTCGTCGATCAATGGCCTCGTCTATATTCGCGGCCACGCTTGCGACTTCGACGAATGGGAGGAACTGGGCGCGCGAGGTTGGGGTTATCGCAACTGTTTGCCCTATTTTCGCCGGGCCGAGAGCTACAAGTTCGGGGGGGATGAGTACCGGGGTGCGGAGGGGCCGCTGTGCACCAACAACGGCAACAACATGGAGAATCCGCTGTACGGTGCGTGGATCGCGGCAGGGGCAGAAGCCGGATACATCAAGACGGAGGACTGCAACGGCCATATGCAGGAGGGTTTCGGGGCAATGCACATGACCGTCAAGGATGGTGTGCGCTGGTCGACCGCGAACGCCTACTTGCGCCCTGCAATGAAGCGCCCGAATTTGACCGTAGTGACGAATGCGATGACACGTCACGTGATTCTCGAGGGCAAGCGCGCCGTTGGGGTCGCATACGATCAAGGCGGACGCACGCATGTCGCGCGGTGCCGTTCTGAGGTATTGATCGCCTCCGGTCCTATCGGTTCGCCGCACTTGCTGCAACGTTCTGGAATCGGCCCGGCCGACGTACTGCGGAAAGCGGGGATCGAGGTTCGGCACCACCTGCCCGGAGTCGGCGAAAACCTTCAGGATCACGCGGAAATCTATATCCAGTACGCGTGCAAGGAGCCTGTCACGCTCAACGCGAAAATGGACCCGTTTAGCAAATTCATGATTGGATTGCGCTGGCTTCTTTTCAAGGATGGTCTGGGCGCCAGCAACCATTTCGAGGCGGGCGGATTCATCCGCTCCGAAGCCGGGTTGCGCTGGCCCGACATTCAATTCCATTTCTTGCCGGCCGCCATGCGCTATGACGGCGACAAGCCGTTCAAAGGACACGGGTTCATGGTGCTGACCGGGCCGAACAAGCCGAAGAGCCGGGGCCACGTGCGAGCGGTGTCGGCCGATCCCTATACGCATCCGGAGATCCGCTTCAACTACCTGGATCGGGAAGAGGACCGGGAAGGTTTTCGACGCTGCGTGCGCTTGACCCGGGAGATCATCGGGCAACCGGCGATGGACCGCTTTCGTGATGTTGAACTCGCTCCTGGACCGGACGTGCAAACGGATGAACAGATCGATGCCTTCGTCAGGGCGAACCTTGAAAGTACGATGCATCCTTGCGGTTCATGTCGCATGGGAGAGGACGACATGGCTGTGGTCGATTCCGAGTTACGGGTTCGCGGCATCGAAGGCTTGCGAGTCATCGATTCATCTGTTTTCCCGACCGAACCCAATGGCAATCTGAACGCGCCGACGATCATGCTCGCTGAACGCGCTTCGGACCTGGTTCGCGCGGTGTCCATGTTGCCCGCGTCCGACGCCGATGTGGGTTTGGCAGAGGGGTGGGAGACGCGGCAACGCACGCATGCGCCGACTCGTGATTTGCATGTCGGATAGGTCGATTGACGGCGACAACGTCGAGCGGCATCGACGTGCGCTGCCTGATTAGCGGCGCACGCCGCTAATCAGAGCTTGCCGGACGACGGTCAAAAGGCAGCCGAAAAGGCCTGCTGAACCTTGCCGGGGTTAGTGATGCCGTTTGCGACGAGTAGCTGGGTGAGCAAGCGCGCCTTTTGCGGATTCAGATCGAACGAGACGACGAAGCCGCGCTTGTCGTCTTCGACCTCCACATTTCTGTTGACGAATCCAGACATTACACGCGTCGAGCGGACGACGACAATGCCCTTCTTCGCCGCCCGGTCGAGGGCGGCCAGTGCTTCCTTGGACGCATCGCCATCGCCTTCGCCCGCCAATACGATCCCCTTCGCACCATCGGCAATAGCGTGGTCGATCTGGGCGCCGTCCATATTGCTGTGCGCATAAACGATTTCTACACGCGGCAGGTGGCCATTCGCCGGCAAGCTAAGCACGTCGCGTGTTGATGCAAGCACAGGCACCGGTGCAGGCGCGACGAAACGAATGCTCGCCGGGTCGACATAGCCAATCACACCTGCATTCGGCGACGCAAAAGTCTGCACGGCAGTCGTGTTGGTTTTAGTAATCCAGCGTGGCGCGTGAATCTGGTCATTCATGACCACCATCACACCTCTGCCTCGGGATTTCGGACTCGCGGCGACTTCCACCGCTTCGTAAAGATTGCCGGGTCCATCCGCGCTCGTCGATCCACCCGGCCGCATTGACCCAACAAGCACCACCGGTTTGTCCGAGCGCACCACGTTTTGCAGGAAGAATGCCGTTTCTTCCATCGTATCCGTGCCGTGGGTGATCACGATCCCATCTGCTTCGTTTCGATCGAAGGCTTCCTGGATACGGCGCGCAAGCCGGAACCAGATCTCGTCGTTCATATCCTGCGACCCGACATTGGAAATCTGCTCGGAGTTGATGCTCGCGAGTTTTTCAATGCCCGGAACCGCCCGAACCAGTTCCTGGCCTTTGACGTTTCCGGAGTTGTAGCCAATGGCCGACCGCGGGTCAGTTGTGCCGGCAATCGTGCCGCCGGTTGCGAGAACAAGAATCCGGGGCGATCCGGTTGCCGAACTCGTCGCCTCGGCGGCTGTCGCGCTATCAGACGTGGCATCTGCAGCCCACACGCTCGTGCCGCATAAGCAGCTAGCGCAGACGAGAAGCGCAGCCGTGAGCGTTGTGTTCGGCTTGCGCAGGCAGGCGACCCGTTGAAGGGTAGTGTTGATGTTCATATCCAGTCTCCTAAAAGGATTTAACAGCGCAAAGAAACGGGGCGTTCCGTGGCCGCCGTCGCGAGGGCCACGCATTGCTGTGCAAGGACATCGGTTGGATCGACGAGACTGACGCGTGCGCCGGTCGTCCCCACGAAACTCGTCTGTGGCAATAAAAGCGGCAACTCGGTACATCCGAGGACGATGACTTCGACGCCCTCCGCTATGAGTCCGTCAATGGCAGCGGCAATGTCATCGAGGCATTGCCCTGTAGTGAATCCTGCTTTTACCCCTTCCTTGCCGTAGATCGCATCCATCACGCGGGCCTGCAATTCCGCGGTTGGAACGATTTGCCGCAAACCCTGCGATTCGAGGGCTTTCTCGTAGACGCCGCTTGCGATCGTGCCGGAGGTGGCCAGCACGCCAACGGAGCGCAGCAGCGGAAACGTTTCGCGCAGACGGCGGACCGTAACCGTCAGCATGTTGACGATCGGTATGCCGAGATACGGCTGAATCCGTTCAACAAATGCGTGAGCGGTGTTGCACGGAATAGCGATGAGGTCCGCGTCGCCCGACTCGAGCTTCTTGCAGGTCGCGTAAAGCGAAATAGTTGGGTCGGGCCCGTCACCGATCAGGTTTTCTGTGCGGTCGGGAATCTGCGGATTCTGTTCGATCAGAAGCCTGATATGGTCCTGATCCCGATTCGCCGGTGTATTGCGTACGATCTTCTGCATGAAGTCCACCGTCGCTGCAGGACCAACTCCACCGACCACGCCCACTTTGAAAATGGATTCGGGCAAACCGTATTCGCCTGCAATCACATACTGCGCATACGCAAGATTCGAATCGATCAGTGGCACTCGAAATGAGCCCATTTCCTCCGCCACGAGCGCAATCTCCGTCAGACCCGGCACGATGATTTGTGCACCTTGCGCGATGAGGTCCTCGCACGCCTCGCGCAGAAGCGCGACGGGCCGGCCAGACAGATTTCCGCTCTTGATGCCGTTCGCGCCGTAGACGGCTTCGGTGATGAGATCGACACTGTCGCGCGGCCGGGGATGAATGACTTCAAATTCCGGCTCCGCGAAATACTTTTCGAATAGCCCCTTTCGACGGGTGTAGTCCGAGGTCAGCACACCGATTCGCCGTGCAGCCGGAAATTTTCTTCGGACATGGCTGCGGACGGCTTCCACCATATCGACGATCTGCAACGGCGAGTTGGCCTTTAGCTCGTCGATAAACGTGTGGCTGAGAAAGCAGGGGAGTACGACGGTCGTCACACCCCTCTTCTCGAAGCCGCTAATCATGTCGAAAATGTACAGTTTCCGTTGAGTCGTCGCCTCACTCCCTATGGCCGCGCTTCGGAAGGGATGCTGCTCAAAAATGACATCGACGTGTTCGGCATCGCTCGAGGCGGGCGTCGATTTGACGAGTTTGAAAAAGACGTCCGCGCTTGCCAGTGGACCCAGGCCGCCCACCACGCCGAACCTCTTCCCGCTCAGCACGTTTGCGCTGATCATTTTGTTTCGCCTTGCAGTTGGCCCAGGACAACGTTGTTCTCTGCGTCGTTCTGCCTTGCAACGCGCTTGGCCTCCCACTTCGCAATGACGGCCGTCGCGATGCTGTTACCGATCACGTTCGTAGCGGTTCGCCCCATGTCGAGAATCTGATCGATGGCGAGGATCAACACCACCCCGGACGGAGGCAGATGAAACATCGGGGCAACGGCCGCCACCACCACCACGGAACCTCTTGCGACGCCGGCCATCCCCTTGCTGCTCAACATAAGCACCAGCAACATCATGATTTGAGCGCTGAGCGGCATGTCGATGCCGAAGGCTTGCGCGATAAAGATCGCAGCAAACGCCTGATACATCATCGATCCGTCGAGGTTGAACGCGTAGCCGAGCGGCAACGTAAAGCCGACGACCTTCTTGTCGATGCCGAACTGTTCAAGCTTCTCGGTCAGGCGCGGATAAGCGGCTTCACTGCTGGCGGTAGAAAAGGCGAGCATCGCGGGTTCCCGGACCGCTTTTAGCAACTTCCATATCGATTTGCCCAGAAAGACGTAGCCAACGAGGATAAGCACAGCCCACAGCAGGACGAGACCGAGGTAGAAGCTTCCGACGAGCTTGCCGTAGGTGGTCAACACGTCCAGACCGTGCACCGTAATTGCGGAGGCAAGGGCGCCGAAGACACCAATCGGAGCGAGCCGCATCACATAGTCGGTCAGCTTCAGCATCGCGGGGACGAGCGCATCGATGCCTGCGATCAACGGTGTGACGCGCGGGTCCGTCTTGATGGCACTCAGGACCACACCAAACAGCACGGAAAAGACGAGGATTTGAAGAATGTCATTCCGAGCCATCGCGTCGATGATGCTGGAAGGGAACGCATGCGTGACAAAGTCCTTGAAGTTCAGACCCGCGGTGTTGAGGCCGGTGGCAACATCGGAACTGGTCTGCGTCATATGCAAGCCGGCGCCGGGCTGCAGCGCATTCGCAAGGACGAGGCCAAGCGCGAGCGAGAAAAGCGAGGCGCACACGAACCATCCCACCGACCTGAAGCCGATTCTGCGCACGTCGCTCGTCCCTTCCATTCCGGCGAGTCCGGACACCAGCGTGGCGAAGACGAGCGGCGCGATAATCATCTTCACGAGGCGCAAGAAGATGTCGGTAATGATCGAGAAGTAACCGGCGATTGTCTTGGCTTCCGCAGCATCGGCTACGGTCCGATGGCACGCGTAACCGACAATCACGCCGAGCACCATGCCGACCACAATATAGAACGTTAGGCGGTTTTTCATTTCCATCAGTCCGAGGAGGGCGCACAAAGGTCTGACGTGACCACCGTACGCTGGCAGGGGGCAAAAACGCCGCTAGAGGAGCGACGTTTCTGTGTATGGACGGATGATAGAGACGATCAAAAAAGACTCAATGCGGGTCCTGCATGGGGATATGCGAGACTCGCATAACGCGGGATTACCCTTAATCGACAGCCTGCGATTCGGCGCGGAGGTGGCGCCAGAGCGTGTCCAGAAACTCGCTGCGATTCGAGGCATCCCGGTAGACGCGAAGTTCAACTTCGAGATGCCACGCATCCCGGCCGGCCGGGACGAGTTCGCCCGCGTCGAGCTCGGCGACGATCGAGCTTTTGGGCAGCCAGGCAACGCCTTCGCCTTCCAGGACCAGTTTCTTGAGGACCTCGGCCATGTCGGACTCGTAGTGAGGCCGCAAAGCCGGGGTGGCGTCGACCCGGCTCAGGAGGAGTGCGAGGCAGCGGCCGAAATAGCTGGTTTCCGTGTACGTAATCAACGGCAATGGACGCGCCGCCGTTCCCGGCAACCGGAAGATGGGAGCGCCACGAGGGTTTGGCCGGCAGACAGGCATCAGTACATCGACGCCTACGGTGAGATGCTCGTACCTGATTGGGTCGAGATGGAGAGGCAGCTCCGGGTGATGATAGGCAAACATCAATTCGCAGTTGCCGTTCACGAGCATCAGGATGGAGTCATGGACATTGGTGGGTATCACCCGCGCACGTACCTCGCCGAAACGGGCAGTGAGTGCCTTTAACCAGGTAGGCAGAAAACTTAGCGCGATCGTATGGCCTGCTGCAATCTGCAAGCCTTTGCCCGCCATGCGTTGGTCGATGCGAATGATGGCTCGCGTATCGAACAGCTTCCCAAGAATATCTACCGCTGCTTCCCGAAACAGTTGTCCGGCAGGCGTCAGTGTTGGAGGGAAGCTGCTTCTGTCGATGAGGTCCGCGCCCACCCACTGCTCAAGCGACTGAATGCGCCTGCTGAACCCCGACTGGGTGACATTACGAAATTCCGCCGCCCGCGAGAAGCTCTGATATTGGGAGAGCGCGATGAAGTCCTCGATCCACTTGATTTCCATGTCGGGTCCGATGTGTGCGGAGAGTGTGCGTGGCTGGAAACGAGTGGGTGATTCTACGCGGGCTCGACACTCGCTTAGCCTCCTCTGCAATACATTGCGATGCGAATCAGGGTTTTTCCGCCAGCAATTCACCGGGAGCCTTGCCTGCTAACAGGCAAATTTTTGCCGTTTAGATTCATTTTTTCCAGTTAACCGGCCAAAAAGTGAAGGTTACTTGAAGCCGTCGCGGTGGGTCGATGCACATGGTGCGCAGCAGCGGCGCTCAGTGCGGCCATCCAGGTCGGTCCAAGGCGGGGAATGATCCGCTATTTGCGCAGCGGCCTCAAACCGGCGCGAACCTCTTCGGCAAATAATTGCGGCTGTTCCCATGCCGCAAAGTGTCCGCCTTTATCGAGCCTGTTGTAATAGATGAGGTTGTGATACGCGCGCTCCGTCCAGCTTCGCGGGGCCTGATAGTTCTCGCGAGGAAAGACGCTTACGGCAGCCGGGACGGACACATCGGCAGCGGCGAGGAAGTTGAAGTGAGACTCCCAATAGAAGCGCGCCGCGGAAATTCCCGTGTTTGTCAGCCAGTAGAGCGTGATGTCGTCGAGGAGATCGTTCCGTGTCAGGTCGCCTGCGGATTCTCCATTGACGGGTCGCCCGAACACGGCCGAAGTCAGCGCCGCCGCCGGCTGAACATACCCGTCGCCGTGATCGAGCAGCCAGCTTGCCAGTCCAACCGGCGAGTCCGCCAATCCGTAGAGCGTTTGCGGGCGTGTTCCCATCTCCAACGCATAGGCACGCCGTTTCTTGGCCGCACTGCTTAGCTGCTCGTAAGCGTGCTTTTCATCGTCCGAGAGACCGGATGGCGGCGGATCGCCGGCTGCGAGCGCCTTTGCAATCTCGGGCGGAACAGTCGCGGGGAAGTTGACGTGGATGCCCAGCAATTCCGGCGGCGCCTGCTTACCCATCACATTTGCGACGACGCCACCCAGATCGCCGCCTTGCGCCGCGAATTTCTCGTATCCAAGGCGCTTCATGAGTACGACCCAGGCACGCGCAGTACGCTCAGGACCCCAACCGGTCGTGGTAGGTTTGCCTGAAAATCCGTAGCCCGGCAAAGACGGAATGACCAGATGAAAAGCATCCGACGCGCTCGCCCCGTATGCCGTGGGATTGGTCAGCGGATCGACAATCTTCAACATCTCGATGACCGAACCGGGCCACCCGTGCGTGACAATGAGCGGCATCGCATTTTCATGTTTCGAGCGAACGTGGATGAAATGAATGCCCAGCCCGTCGATCTCGGTCACGAAATTCGGCAGCGAATTCAGCTTTGCCTCGCACTTGCGCCAATCGTAATCGGTCGCCCAATGGCGCGCGAATTCCTGAATCATCGCGAGCGGCACACCTTGCGAGTCATCCGTAACGGTTTCGCGGTCAGGCCACCTCGTGGCTTTGATGCGCCTGCGTAAGTCGATCAGTTGCGATTCCGGCACATGCACGCGAAGTGGACGAATAGCGGTCTTGTCGCCGCCGGCCGGCTGGGCAACTTCAGTAATCGCTGGATTCGTTTCTGCAAAAGCGAGCTGACTCAGCGAGCCCGCGGCAACGGCCGCCGCTGCCACACTAACAAAACGACGGCGAGAGGGCGATTGGGGAAGGATGGTGTCTGACATGGCATTTCCGATGGGCGATAAAGCGAGGTTCCCGATCAATCGCAGCGTGATCTCACGAGCGATTGAACGCACTACGCCCACACCGAGCGCGCTCGGTGTGGGCGTAGTGGAACGTGTGAAGCATCTTGAACCAAGAGGATTGTTTACCGTATTGGAAGCATAGTTCAATCTTGCGGCGCTCAGATAATCAGCTACCGCGATACAAGCTGCTGAGCTGGGCGAGTTGGCCATCCTGCTGGGCTTGAACCAGTTCGTGGCGGACCTCTGCGCGCGTCTTCTGCGTTGCGCCAGTTTGGCTCGGGTTCCATTGCTGCACTTGCGCGGCGGCCGATTGAGCAGCGGTTGTTGCCGGCGCTTCAGAGGCGTGAGCGAAGCCAACCGTAGCGAATGCAGCGAATGCCAAAGCGATCATTGAGGTTTTCATGTCGTTCTCCGTGAACCAATAAATTAAATGGAAGGCGCCGGGGTATCAGGAGCAAGGGCAGCAATTCGGTCAGTCATCTGCGATTTGCTTGCGTCTTGCATCCGGCGTTGATGCATTAAAACGTGCGGACGTATCTGGCTTGTGTCGAGAAACCGGGGCAATTGCAATGTTCTGTATCACCTCGGGGCCCAGATACATTGCGATACGAATCACGGGTTTTCCGCCAGCAACGCCTTGATCTTCGCTTCGGTCTGTTCGTAGTCGCCTTCGCCGAAGTGCGTGTAGGCCACGTGCCCTTTCTTGTCGACCAGATAAAACGCGGGCCAATACTGGTTGTCGTAGGCGCGCCATGTTGCGTAGTTGTTGTCCTGCGCGACCGGGAACGTAATGCCGAAGCGCTTGATCGCCGTCTTGACGTTGTCCGTGCTGCGCTCGAACGGATACTCGGGTGTGTGGACACCAACCACCGCCAGGCCCTGGTCCTTGTATTTCTGATTCCAGGTCTTGACGTAGGGCAGCACGTGGATGCAATTGATGCAGGTATAGGTCCAGAAATCGACCAGCACAACCTTGCCGCGCAACTGCTGCATGGTCAGGGGATCGCTATTGAGCCATTTATCGATGCCGGTAAATTCCGGCGCGGTAGTGTTGTTGTCGAGCTGGTTTGCAACGGGACCGGCGGCAGCGCTGGCCGCGGGACTTGCAACGAGCGTTGCGATTGCGGCGGCGCCGGCTGCCACGGTTGCGGCGAACAGGGCGACGGTTGCGGTGGATTTGAGTCGGGAGAGCATGTCAGCGTCCTTTTCAGAGAGGGGAACAGAGCGGCGATCCGGGCGTGGACCTGGACGTCGCATCGGGCATTCCAGTGGTTGGCATGGGTGAATTTGAACGCCCGTTCGTATCTGGCTTGTGTCGCCGAGGCGGCGCGGGTGCAATGTTTTGTGTCAGGGGAACGCCCAGATACATTGGGATACAAAGCGTCGCGCGTACCAGGCTATAAACCAGCCATTCCTATCGTGGAGAGGCCACATGAGTACCGAACTGCTGCAAGGATCCTGTCATTGCGGGACCGTGAAATTTGAAGTCCGTACCGATGTCCTGCCTGCTGCGCGTTGCAATTGCAGCCTGTGCCGGCGCAAGGGCGCGCTGATGACGCCGCCGTTCGCCGCGGGCGAACTGAAGATCCTGCAGGGTGAGGAGGCGCTGACGCTCTATCAGTTCAATACGCGCACGGCGAAGCACTACTTCTGCAAGCACTGCGGCATTTATCCGTTCCATCAGACGCGTAAAGATCCGCAGCTCTGGCGGGTCAACATCGGTTGCCTAGAGGGTGTCGACCCGTATACGCTGGAGGCCAGCGTGTCCAATGGCGCCAGCCTGTCCGTCGTGGAGGATGCATGAGACGGCTCATGACAATTCTCGCCTTTCTCGCGGGCGGATTGGCGGCGGAACTGGCACACCCCGTGCACTGTTCGCTGATCAACGTGAACCGGGTGCGCGTCAATCGTCGAAAGGATTGATCCGTTGATGGAAAACACCGACCACGTCTTGATCGTCGACGACGATCGCGGCATCCGCGAATTGCTCGCCACCTACCTGGAGAAGAACGGCATGCGCGTTTCGCTGGCCGCCAACGGCCGGCAGATGCGCACCGTCCTCGAACAGGGCGCGCCTGATCTGATCGTGCTCGATCTGATGATGCCCGGCGAAGACGGTCTCGTGCTGTGCCGGGAATTGCGTGCCGGCAAGTTTCGCGCGGTGCCGGTCTTGATGCTGACCGCCCGCAGCGAGGAGACGGATCGCATCGTCGGGTTGGAAATGGGCGCGGACGATTACCTGTCCAAACCGTTTGCGGTGCGCGAACTGCTGGCGCGCATCCGCTCCGTGCTGCGCCGCGCGCGGATGCTGCCGCCCGGTATGCAGGTGACGGAAACCGCGCCGATGATCGCCTTCGGCGACTGGCGCCTCGACACCACGGCGCGTCATCTGCTCGACGCCGAGGGCACCATGGTGGCCTTAAGCGGCGCGGAGTATCGCTTGCTGCGCGTGTTCCTCGATCATCCCCAGCGCGTGCTCACGCGCGATCAGTTGCTGAATCTGACTCAAGGCCGCCAGGCCGATGCGTTCGATCGCTCGATCGATCTGCTGGTCAGCCGTTTGCGACAACGCCTGCAGGACACCGCGCGCGAGCCCCGTTACATCAAGACGCTGCGCAGCGAGGGTTATGTATTTTCGGCGGCGGTGACCATGATCGAAGGCACGCCATGAAGCTGAATACATTGCTGCGTTGGCCGCGCACGCTGTTCGCGCGGCTTGCCCTGATTCTCTTTGTCAGCCTTGCGCTGGTGCAAACGCTGTCGGTCTGGCTCACCATGACGGAGCGGGACCAGACCATGACGAACGTGATGATGGGTTACATCGAGCGCGAGGTCACCAGCTCCGTCGCGCTGCTCGATCATTTGCCCGCTAACGAACGGGCCGAATGGCTGCCAAGGCTGGCGCGTCGCACCTATACCTTCAATCTCGGGCCCGGGGTCGCCGGCGCGCCGCCGGATGAGAAGCTCTCAGCGAGGGTCGCTCAATCTATCGCAGACGGCATTGGCAAGCGCTATCCGCTCACGGCCAACGCCGTCCCCGGTGATCCGGACCGCCTGCAGGTCCATCTGCAGTTGAGTGACGGCATGCCGCTGACGATCGACTATCGTCCCATGCCGGGAGCGCCGCTGTCGCCGTGGTTGTCGTGGTTGCTGGTGCTGCAACTGGTGGTGCTGGCCGCGTGCTGCTGGCTGGCGGTACGGCTGGCAACGCGCCCGTTGAGCTACTTGGCGCGAGCGGCCGATGCCCTGGGCCCCGACCTGAAGGTGGAGCGTCTGCCCGAAGACGGCCCGGACGAAGTGGCGCGCGCGGCGCGGGCGTTCAACGCCATGCAGGACCGCATCAGGCTGTACATGACTGAGCGCTTGCAGATCCTCGCGGCGATTTCGCACGATCTGCAAACGCCGATTACCCGCATGCGTTTGCGCGTCGACGTGATGGACGAGAGCCCACAGGGCGCCAAGCTGCAGCAGGATCTGCAGGAAATGGAAACGATGGTCAAGGAAGGCGTCACCTACGCGCGCACCATGCACGGCGCCAGCGAGGCACCCCTGCGTATCGATCCGGACGCGCTGTTCGATAGCCTCGTGTTCGACTATGTCGATGCCGGCAAGGACGTTTCGCTGCACGGTCGAATCGATACTGCGCTGGTGACGCGTCCTCAGGCGTTGCGCCGGATCGTGGGCAATCTCGTCGATAACGCGTTGAAGTTCGGTGGGGCGGCCGAGATCAGGGTCGCCTCGCAGGACGGGCACGTGAGGGTCTCCGTGCTCGATCGTGGGCCGGGTATTCCGGCCGAGTCGCTGGAAGCGGTGTTTGAACCGTTCTATCGGCTGGAAGGATCGCGCAACCGCGGAACCGGCGGTACCGGGTTGGGCCTCGCGATTGCGCGGCAACTCGCTTTGGCGATGGACGCGACGCTATCGTTGCATAACCGGCCCGATGGCGGCCTAGAAGCCACACTGGTGTTGAAAGGCGTCGGCTAAATTCCGATCGCTCGCCGATCGCGTTGTATGCCGTACTTTTTCGTCGATGAACGTCAACTCCCCCGTCTTGTATCTCAACGTATCTGCACCGTCGGTAAATACATAACGTTTCACTGGTGCTTTTCGCAGACACACGCCAGATACGTCCACGGGCTTTAATGATTCCAGGCCAGATCGTCTGGCTTCGCAGGCCGGACATGTCTTGCGCCCGTTTAGCTAACCTTTGAGGAGAATCCGCGATGCCGGATCAGATCAATACTCGACGTCGTCGTCTGCTTGGGACGGCAGTTGCTGGTATCAGCTTGATGGAGTTGGGTTTGAGCGGGCTAGCCAAGGCTCAGTCGACCGGCACGCCATCCAATGCGAACACCGCAACGCGTGTTGCTTCGTTCGACAACATTCGCCAGGTCAATGCCGGAACCCTCAGCATGGGCTATGCGGAAGCGGGTCCGCAGAATGGACCGGTTGTGATCCTGCTGCACGGCTGGCCCTACGATATCTACAGCTTTGCTGAAGTCACACCGTTGCTGGCAGCCGCGGGCTACCGGGTCATCGTGCCGTATCTGCGGGGTTATGGTTCGACACGGTTCCTGTCCGCGGATACGCCGCGCAACGGTCAGCAGGCCGTGGTGGCCGTCGACATCATTGCGTTGATGGATGCATTGAAGATCGACAAAGCCATCTTTGGCGCCTTCGATTGGGGCGCGCGTACGGCGAATATTATCGCCGCGCTGTGGCCGCAGCGATGCCAGGCGATGGTGTCGGTGAGCGGTTATCTGATCGGCAGCCAGGAAGCCAACCGGGCGCCGCTGCCGCCGAAGGCTGAACTGGCCTGGTGGTATCAGTTCTATTTCGCCACGGAGCGTGGCCATGCAGGTTACGAAGCGAACCGCCACGACTTCAACAAGCTGATCTGGCGTCTCGCGTCGCCGAAATGGAATTTCGACGATGCGACGTACGACCGCTCGGCTGAGTCCTTCAACAATCCCGATCACGTCGCGGTGGTGATTCACAACTACCGCTGGCGTCTGGGGCTGGTCAAGGGCGAGCCGCAATACGACGAGCTTGAAGCGCGACTGGCGAAGGGGCCGACCATCTCTGTCCCGACCATCACGATGGAGGGCGACGCCAACGGCGCACCGCATCCCGAACCGGCAGCCTACGCGAAGAAATTCACCGGCAAGTATCAGCACCGGAACATCGACGGCGGCATCGGACATAACCTGCCACAGGAAGCGCCGAAGGCATTTGCCGATGCCATCGTCGACGTCGTTCGGCTTTAAGCGGAGGGGAGGAGCGGGGGCCTGGCGCGCTAACGTGCTGCGCCATGCGGCGCATCGGTCGCTTATGAGCGTTTCTTGAAGCGCGCCTTGGCATCGCCATACGATGACTGCGTCTTGCCGATGACCTGCTCGACGCGCCCCTTCCACGCGACCGTGCGGTTTCCGATGGTCTTGCCGAGGCCGGTACGCAGCTTACCCGTGATCTCTCTTATCCATCCCTGCATCTGGTCTTTGTTCATTACCTCGCTCCTTGAGCGCTGCTTCCATCGCCACAGCATGACCTCAATGGACGAAGCAGTCGGTACGGCACCGGACAGACGCCGGTCGGGAGTCGGCGCACAAATGATTTGTTCGATCGAATTCGCCGCACTGACGGTAATCCCTTTGCGAGTCCATCGAACTCCTTTGGAGACCGATCATGAGACTCGTTGGCATCCCATCCCAACCGCGACCCGCGCCGGCATTCGCGATAGCAGTTTTTCTCGCGATAACGGCATTCGCCAATCCTGCGAGCGCTGCCACCTCCACCCAGACTCAACCACGTGCAAGCGTGATGACCGTTGCGGCCCACAGCCAGATCGATACGCGTATCAGTGGACTTCACACGAGGCTTCAGATCACCGCGGCGCAGGAAGAACTTTGGCAAAAGGTCGCACAGGTCATGCGTGACAATGCGGGCACGATGGACTCGCTCAGACAGGCACGAACCAGTCAAGCCAACAGCATGAGCGCTGTCGACGATCTCAAATCCTATGGCCAGATCGCAGATGCCCATGCCGACGGCATCAGAAAGCTCACTCCTGCGTTTCAGGCACTGTACGACAGCATGTCCGACGTTCAGAAGAAGAACGCCGATCTGATTTTCCAGACTGACCATCACCACGCCGCGAAGAAAGGGTGATCTCAAGACACCCGCAACGGGAAGCGGACTGGCACCTCAGTAAGGTCCCGGATCGCAGACAGGAGCACATCATGAAAATCCAAAGAGTGAGAGCCGCGTGCATGGGCTCGATGAAGACCGGAATCACGACTGCAATTGGCCTGGCACTGGCCCTTGGCGGCATGTCCATGGCGCCCGCCTTTGGCGAAGGCAACGGAAACGGAAACGGAAACGGGAACGGGAACGGCAATCACGAGGGCCAGGAGCAGCATGGCGCGAATAACTACTATCACCATAATCAGGGACATCAGTCGGATCACGGCAACCGGCAGGCCTATCAACATCCCGGCAATGACCACCGTCGCGGCGACTATTACGGCAACCAGGACTATGTGTATGCGCCACCACCCGTGGTCTATGCCCCGGAGTCCGCACCGGGCATAAGCTTGTTTATACCGCTCCAGTTCCGATAGAGCGCAGGACCCGCGCCTGGTGATTGCCGTTTCGACAATCTTCCAGGCGGGTCTACAGAGGCAGGATCCCGCCGAATCTGAATTTGGATTCTGGCCTAGAGATATGCTGTTTCCCGTGGGGCTCAAACGGGCCGGGTTCTGCCCGTCGCATACGGCCGCATCGAGACGACCCGCTAATTGGGCACGGTTCCCGGGTCTTCCAGCCATCGTGAGACCGCCGACAGCACCTGCGCCTCGATGCCAAGAAAACCATGTGGCGACTTCGCCCCGCATTCACTGGCGCCAGTTCCGCCGCGCTCGCTGCTTGATACTGCCAGGAACTGCAACCGGCTGTCCTTAGCGAGCGTGCGGGCCGCGCTAAACGGTGAAACCCGACATCCGTCATTTTCGTTCGACACCACCAGGACCGGTGTAGCGCCGACGTCCCAGTGCATGCCCGAAAGCCCGGTCTCGCCACGCATGCCGATCGTGACGGGCGACGTCAGTACATACGCGTCGGCCAGCCGTGGTTCGCGTTGGAGCACATTGCCAACCGAAATCGTGCCCCGGCTGGTACCCACGAGGGCGATTTTTGCAGCCGGAAAGCGTTGCCTGAGCGCCTAGACAATGACGTGCAAGTCCTGAGCGTGAGCTTCGCTCAGACGGAACGCGTCATTCATGCCGGATGATTGATCGGATGGCGCATCGACGATAGCGATCGCATCGCCCGCGGAAGTCCAGTATCTGGCGGTCCGGAGGAGGAAATTTGCCCTCATTGTCGTCGGGCCGGTCTCGTCGAGGGCGATCACGCCTTCATCTCCGGCAAACAATACGATGACCCATGGCGGCGCGCCGGCGGGCTGTTCGATGAAGACAGCCTGGGTCTGCGGCCCCCGTACTGGGACTTGCATCAGTTCACCTGAATACGCCGGCATTGTGGTTATGACCGTGCACGCGAACGCGCAGACTGGGACCGCGCATCTAAGCAACGGCCTCCAAAGCCTGTTGGCGAGACAGGTTGCGGGCTTTGCTCGGGTTGATTTCTGATCGCGCATTTTGAATGAAGACCGCATTATTGTTCCATTCACTGCATACGTGAGTTGGATACGGGATAGGCGAGATCGTCTGGATTGACCAACGATGTAAGTACGTGATCGGCCCATGAACCATTGATCTTCAAGTACGACCGAGCCAGGCCTTCCTTCTCGAAATCAAGGCTAGCCAGTAGGTGCTCGCTGCGGGTGTTCTCCGGTCGATAGTTCGCCATGATGCGATGCAAGCCGATATCTCTGAACACATGCTGGATGGCCACCGTTAGACTCTCTCGCATTAGGCCTTTCCCTTCGACCGCTTTCGCAAGAGAGAATCCAAGATGACACGCTTGGAACGGTCCCCTAACGATATTGGTGAAGTTGCATTCTCCGATCAACTGACCGCCTTCACGTTCAAACAGCACGAGATGAAAAGCGTTTCCTGTTGCGGTTTGATGAGCCATTGCGCGGAGCCTGTCAGCGATGGCATCCAGGTTAAAAAAACTCTCCTGCCGCGCCGGCTCCCAAGGCTGAAGATGTATTCGATTGGCTGCGTAGTACGCTTGCAGCGCGCTCGCGTCATCTTCGCTGACGGCTCGCAATATCACGCGTTCGGTGGTCAGTCCTTCATCCGGATGGTCTGCCGCATTTGCCATTAGTCTATCGCCCTTGATATGCAATATTGCGCGTGATTGTACCGAAGCCAAAAACTACTCTCGGGAGACTCGTTCATGGAGCATTCGATGCGAATCAGAACCACTTATTTGAAAGTGAAGGACATGGAGCGGGCTGCGACGTTCTGGGAAAACCTATTGGAACGCTCGCCGAACCGCAAGTCGGAGAGGTGGACGGAGTTTTCGCTAGGCGAAGTCCGCTTTGGATTGCTGCTGAATGATTTTGGCGATGAGTTCGTCGGTAGCGGATGCGTACCGGTGTTCGAATTCGACGTATCAGCCTTGCATACTTTTCTAAACCGAGCCAAGGCCCTCGGGGCAACAGTCGTTCTCGATGGGTTAAATGACGAGACCATGAAGAGCATTGTCCTGGCTAGCCCCGACGGCCATGAGTTCGAACTTTGCGCTTGCCACGACTAGTCGGTTGTTTTAGAACCCTCCGCCGCCAAGTCATTCATTTGCTACACTCGATCAAGGAGCAGACCTGTTTGGTGCTCGGTTTGACCCTGATGGCGGCTGCCGAGTAGCGACTCGAGTATGTTGACATTTTCTGTTCATACACCTGGCACCGCAATCGCAGGCCTGAGCGTCGGTCCTTCGTCGCAGGGCATGAAATAGTGCGGAGGTGTCGCCGTGATTGAGTCTTCCGATTTTCGGAGCAAAAAGTTAGTGCTCAATCACGGAGGCGGTCGTATGCCCGCGCTCGGATTTGGCACGCTGATTCCCGATGCAGCTACGACGACCAGTGCTACCAGAGACGCGCTGGAAGCCGGCTATCGACACTTCGACTGTGCCGAACGATATCGAAACGAGCGCGAGGTCGGCGAGGCTCTGCGGATAGGGCTGGCTGCCGGAGGGATCGCACGCGAAGACATCTTCGTGACCACAAAATTGTGGAACTCCAATCATCGGCCCGAGCGTGTTGGACCGGCTTTCGATGCAAGTCTTGAAAGGTTGGGGCTCGACTATCTTGATCTCTATCTGATACACACTCCATTTGCATTTCAAGCAGGAGATGAGCAGGACCCGCGCGATGAAAACGGGAACGTCATCTACGATAACGGCGTGACTTTGTTAGACACGTGGAGGGCGATGGAGGAACTCGTCGACCATGGAAGATGCCGAGCAATTGGACTGTCTGACATCGGCTTGAACGAATTGCGGCCTCTCTATGAATCAGCGCGAATCAAGCCGGCGGTGGTGCAGGTCGAAGCACATCCGTATCTTCCAGAAACGGATCTTCTGGAATTCTGCAAAGAGAAAGAGATCGTGTTTTTGGCCTTTGCGCCATTGGGTCACGGAATCAGGCCGGGACCACTTGAGGATCCCGTCGTTTCGCTGATCGCCGCTCGAATTGGAAAGACGCCAGCACAGGTGCTGCTTGCCTGGGCGATCCAGCGTGGCTGCGCTTTGCTCACCACCCCCAAAACGGCGACCCGCGCGCGAGAGAATTTCGATATCTCCGCACTTCCGGCAGACGCGTTCGATGAGATCAACCGGATTGAGACGAGGCAGAGGTTCAACGAAGTCGTCAAGACGGGCAGCCCTGGCTTCATTCCGCGAAATACGCAATAGGTCGATGTGAACGGTATCCGGAGGCAGGCCATGCAGGAAGAACAAATACGTGAAGCACTGAATGCCCACTGGCGCGCGTCGGCGGCCGGCGATCTCGAAGCTGAACACGATATTTACGATGACGACGCCATCTGTGAGTATCCGCAGTCAGGTGAACGCATCCTCGGGCGAGTTAATTTGCAGGCGCTACGGGGTCATCATCCAGATAAGCCATCAGGCTTCGACGTTAGGCGAATTCAAGGAGAAGGTAATCTCTGGGTCACCGAATATTCCATCACCTATCAGGGGCAAGCGGCTTACACGGTAAGCATTATGGAGTTCCGCAACGGCAAGGTTGTTCACGAGACGCAATATTTTTCGGATCCCTTTGAGGCGCCGGGTTGGCGCAGTCAATGGGTTCAGCAGAACGCGTGAAGGCGCGTTGCGGGTCGGATTCTGCCGGTCGTGTATGGCCGGATCGAAGCGCCCCGCTAGTGCGGCACGGTTCCAGCCGAAGCCGGATCGTCGAACCATCGTGAGACAGCCGGCAGTACCTGCATCTCAATGCCCGAGGAATTTTAGCGGCCGGCGCTCTGGCCGCCGTCGACGTGCAGGATTTCTCCCGTGATGAACGGTGCGGAATCAAGGAACAGAATCGCGTCGGCGATATCGCTCATCTCACCCATGCGCCCAAGCGGATGGAAGGCGCCCAGCGCTTCATGGGTTTCCGGCGCGTGCATCGGCGTCTTGATGATCCCCGGCGCGACGGCATTCACGCGAATACCTTTTCTGGCGTATTCAATCGCCAGCGACTTCGTAGCGGCGTTCAGACCCCCCTTCGTCAGGGCCGCCAGTACCGAATACACGCCGCTGATTGCAGCGTCAACGGCGCTGGAGGTCACGCTCACCACGTGGCCGCTCGAATGCCTTTCCATTTCGGCGATGGCGAGTTGTGTGATGTGATAGAAACCCGCGATATTCACATTCACAACCGCGGCGTAGTCTTCGGCGGTATGTTGGGTGAAGGGCTTCCCGATGTATATGCCGGCGTTGTTCACCAGCGTGTCGATCCGGCCAAATCGTGCAACACCTTCGGAAATGACACGTTGGGCGGTTGCCGGGTCACCAATATCGCCGGCGACGGTCAGGATGTTCGCGTCGTCCGACGGCTTGATCGAACGTGCCGTCGCAACAATGCGGTAGTCGAGCTTACGAAACGCCTTGACGACTTCGGCGCCTATGCCTTGCGATGCGCCGGTAACGACGACAACCTTTTGTGACGTGCTCATGTTTTACCCAGAAAATTTTGTTCGGCTTCAACGCCCATCGGGCCGATGGCGCCGATCAAGTCAAATGTAGGCGCGTTGATTCAGATTTCGCACAAACCTGCAATCAACCCTTTTTAGCCTGCGCCAGCCACTGATCGAGACTGATGCGGCCGATCCGCGCGTCGCCGAGCGGCACGAGCGATTGCTCCTCGACACGGCCGCCGTAGTACAGCGCATCGCGATCCGTCACCACCGGGCGTGCGTCGCCTACCGATTTCAGATAACGGGTGACGATCTCCGCGAAGGGCGCGCGGTCCGGGCCGGCGATCTCGACCGTGCCGTTCAGCGGCGTGGCGAGCGCGATCTGCGCGAGGCTCGCCGCGACGTCGTCCGCGGCGATCGGCTGAAACAGTCCGTCGCCGACGCGCACCGTGCCGCCGACCGTGCTGAAATCCGCGATACCGCCGATGAACTCCATGAACTGGGTCGCGCGCACGATCGTGTACGGCACGCCCGCCGCTTCGATCACCTCTTCCTGCGCGACCTTGGCAACGAAATACGCGTTCTCCGGCGTGCGGTCGCAGCCGACGATTGATAGCGCGACGTGATGACGTACCCCTGCGGCCACTTCGGCTTTGCCGAGGTTACGGGCCGAGGTGCGGAAAAAGTCGAGCACCGCCTGCGGCTCCCACGATGGCGCGTTCGTCACATCCACTACGACGTCTGCGCCCACGAGCGCGTTGCTCAAGCCTTCGCCCGTAACGGCGTTTACGCCGGTGCGCGGCGACGCGGCAAGCGCTTCATGACCCGCCTCGCTGAGCAGCGCGACCACACGCGAGCCGATCAGGCCGGAACCACCGATTACGACGATCTTCATGGCAGATTCTCCAGATGAAAGTAACTGAACATGTGAGGCGCTGGCGGGCATCGTATTGCGTGAAAGTGTTCGCCGCCGTCGCATCGCGTGAGGCCATTGTGGAAGAATCATGCTCTATCTAAAAGTGCCAAGAATTGTCGATCCGACTAGTCCATGTCGATTGCCGCTCCCCTTGCCCGCGAGACCCTCATGACCGTACCGACTCCCGCATTGAGCATCGAAATCGATCGGCAGCATCAGTTGCCGATCTATCTGCAGATCTGCGAGCGTTTCAGGACCGCGATCGCCGCGGGGCATCTGCGTCCCGGCGATCGCGTGCCTGCGCTGCGCGGTCTCGCCACGCAACTGAGCACGGCGCGCGGTACGGTCGAGCTCGCCTACACGATCCTCGTCGACGAGGGCTACCTGCAGATGCGCGGCGCGGCGGGCACCTTCGTATCGACGTCGCTGCCAGCATCGGTGATGCGCCCGTCGCGTGCGCAAGGTGTTCAGGACGCGCGGGGCAGGCAGAGCACTGAAGGAACGGGCACGCCGCAGACGCCGGGCGAATCGCGCAGTGGTCAAGCGGCGCCGCGGCAGCAGGCCATCGCCGTCGCCATGAGCGGCGAGCCGCGGCCGTTGCAACCAGGGCTGCCCGCGCTCGACGCATTTCCGGGCAAGCTATGGAACCGGCTCGTTTCGCGTCGCGCGCGCAGCGGCGACCGCGCGATGCTCGCGTATCCGGATCCAGCCGGCTACCGGCCGCTGCGCGAACATATCGCCACTTATCTGGGGCTCTCGCGCGGGGTGACCTGCCTGCCGGAACAGGTGTTCGTGACCGGCGGCTACCGTGCAACGCTCGAACTCGTATTGCGCAGTCTCGCTCGCCCGAACGATCACGTGTGGTTCGAGGATCCCGGCTATCTGTTCGCGCGCGGTTTTCTGGCCGAGACCGGCGTGCAGCTCGTGCCGGTGCCGGTGGATGGCGAAGGGATCGACGTCGAGCGCGGCACACTGCTGGATGCGCAGGCGCGCTTCGCAGTGGTCACGCCGTCGCATCAGAGCCCGCTCGGGCACACGCTGTCTCTCGCACGACGCATGGCGCTGCTGGACTCGGCAGAGAAAGCGTCCCGCTGGATCATCGAAGACGACTACGACAGCGAGTTCCGTTATCTGGGCCGACCATTGCCGGCTTTAAAGAGCCTCGACCGGCACGATCGCGTGATCTATTGCGGCACGTTCAGCAAGGTGATGTTTCCCGGTTTGCGGCTCGCATATGTGGTGGTGCCGGAGCGAGCCATCGAGCGCGTCGGGAGGGTGGCGCACAGCATGAACGCCGGATCGCCGACGCTATTGCAGGCAGCCGTGGCGGATTTCATTGAGCAGGGGCATTTTGCGCGGCATCTGAAGCGGATGCGTGCGTTGTACGGCGAGCGGCGCGTGCTGATCGTGCACGCGCTAGAGCAGGCGTTTGGCGAACGGCTGATTGTCGATTTGCCGCCAGGTGGAATCCAGTTCGCGGTGCAGTTCGCCGAAGGCCCCGATGGCCCGGTCGACGATGTCGCCGTCGCCGCCCGCGCCCGCGAAGCGGGGCTCGCGGTGCTGCCGCTTTCGATCTGGTACGCGAATGGCCGCGCGCGGCGCACGCTGCGCGGCCTCGTGATGGGCTTCGCGAACATCGCCGATGCGCGTGAGGCCGGTCGTCTCGCGCGAACGTTGCGCGAGTGTCTGGAACTTCGACGCCAGGCATGATCAGGCGCGTGCCACCAACATACCCACGGACGTACGGCACTACCCCTTGTTGAACAGGCTCACGACACGGGACATGGATTTTGCTGCCAGAGCGAGCAGAGCGCCGGAGACGCTGTAGTCGACGTTGAACATCAGGTCGATCAAATAGAACATGGATAGCGCGATGAGCGGGTGGTACATCGCAAGGCTTAGCAGGCGTTTCATCGGCATCTCACGCGGTTTCGTTTGCACGAACCGGTAAGTCACTGTGCGTGAACCGATCTGCGCAAGTTTCGTGGCGTGCCAGACTTCCGGAATCCGTGGAAGGTTTGGCTGCGAAGTACGGGTGACGATGTTCTGTCCCGTCCTGTGATGAACTTTGCCTCTCGCAACCTGTTGCCGTCCTGCCCGTGCGTCGATGTTTTTTGCCCTATCGTCCAAGTCTTGCCGATGGTTCTCGTGGCCATTGCAGAGCGTCCAGAAAGCTTGTCTGTTCCTCCTGCAAAAGGGGACGATGTGTTGCACGCGTTTATGTCACACAGCGATGCATCGAGCGCACTGAAAAATCGGTAAGGCATTTGTCATCTACCGCCGCAGCGGGTATAACATGGACCCCTCGGTCAAAATGAAGAATGACCGGCCTCCCGGTTCCTTACCCGGGAAATCGCATACCACGCGAGCTCTTCATGGATGCAGTTTCTGACGTCCTGCGCGCTGTGCGCCTAAGCGGCGCGGTATATCTGACCGCGACCTTCACGGCACCGTGGTGCGTGATAGGCCGTACGGATGCTGCGCTCTGTGCGGCCTATCTGCCGCGATCCGAACGTGTCGTCTCATATCATCTGATCATAGAAGGTAGCTGCTGGGCCCAACTGGCAGACGACCCCGATTCCGCTATTCATCTCAATGCCGGGGAACTGCTGGTGGTGCCGCAAGGCGAAACGCATTTGATAGGTAGTGCTGTGGATCTTGCGCCCACGCCAATGGAGGTGCTATTGGCTGGCCCAATGGCGGCGGCACCGGGTGAGGTGATGACGGTGTCTTACGGAGGCGGGGGACCTACGACTCGCATCGTATGCGGTTTTCTGGCCTGCGACGATACGCTGAGTAACCCACTGCTCTCATCGCTGCCGCGACTCTTCAAGATTGATATGCGCCATGATCCGCGAGCAGCATGGCTTGAGTCCTCTCTCAAGTTTGCAGCCAGCGAGGCTGCGAGTTCGCGGGCGGGCGGTACGATTGTCCTCGCCAGACTGTCCGAACTCCTGTTTGTCGAAGCGGTCCGTAGCTGTATTGAAGCGCTTCCTGACCATCAGACAGGATGGCTCGCGGGCGTGCGCGATCGCTACGTGGGGCGCGCGCTTTCGTTGCTCCATGCTCAAGCCGTCCACCCCTGGACCGTCGATGAGCTCGCACGCAAGGTGGGGTTATCGCGTTCCGCGTTGGCGCAACGCTTCACTGATCTCCTTGGACAACCGCCCATGCAGTACCTGGCGCGATGGCGCATGCAGATCGCGGCGCAGGAACTTCTCGCCGGCAGAAAGTCCCTCGCCGCTGTAGCGGAGCAGATTGGTTATGAGTCTGAGGCGGCATTCAGTCGGGCCTTCAGGCGGGAATTTGGAATGCCGCCGGCAGGCTGGCGCAAGAGCAAAGGAAAGATGGACGGCGCTGGCGAATCTGCGCAGGCCGCGCCCGCTGCGAGTGGCATCACGCCACCAGCAGATCAGTGACATCGACTGCCATACCCGACGCAACGTTCACTCGCACGCGTCAAAGCTGACCCGGCGTTTCGGCCATATCTCCCGGTGGCCCGGCCATAGAACCTCGCGTCTCCCAATCGTACATTCGAGCGTACCGGATGCCAGATCAACCATCTGGTTCTGGCCGGTAGATGAGCATTCACCGCTCGACCGCACGTAGGTCCACATTGGGAGAAATACTATGAACGCAGTATCGCGACTCTCCAACCACGATCGTTACGCCCGTTGCATTCGCGCTTCAAAGATGGTCAGTTGGGACATCGAGCGTGACGTGATTGGAGGCCGCACCTTTGACACGTCCCAGAAGTATCTTCCCGATGGGCTTTCACTGGCTCCGAATTTCTTCACGCTCTCCGAGAACGAAAAGCGTTTCGTCAGCCAGATTCAGGGGCGCACGTATGCCAACGTGTTCGGACTGGTAGAGCGCTTCATCAACGCCAAGGTGCTGGAAGTCAGCTGTGACCATTGGCTCGGCGATCAGGTAGCGCTTGAGGCACTGGTCCGATTCAGTGAAGAAGAACTCAAGCATCAGGCGTTATTTCGTCGCATCGACGAGATGATCGGTGAGACCCTTCCCGCGGGCTATCACTTCGACGTCGACCCGAATGCCGTTGCCTCTGTAGTTCTCGGTAAAAGCACATGGGCCGTATTGGCGCTGACGCTGCATATCGAACTGTTCAGCCAGCTTCACTATCGCCAGAGTATCGCTCCAGACGATCAGCTATCGGAGCTATTCAAGAGCGTGTTCCTCTATCACTGGAAGGAGGAGAGTCAACACGCCATTCTCGACGAGCTCGAATGGGTCCGTCACGACGCCACCATGACGGACAGTGATCGCGACAAGGCTGTTGACGAATTCATCGAATTAGTCGCCGCGATCGACGGCATTCTGCGGGCGCAGGCTGCAGCCGACGCGCGTTATTTCAAGGCGAACTGCGGGCGCGCAGTCGACGAGACGGAAGCCCAGTCGATCGAAGCGAATTTCCTCGAGGCTTACCGGTGGCAATACATCCACTCGGGTGTACGTCATCCCCATTTCGGCGAGGTGCTTCATGGCCTCATCTCCGAAGACCAGCGCATGCGCATCCATGCTGCGCTCGCCACACTGCAATGAGATTTACCGGAGCTGATCAATCCACCTATGTTGAAGGAGATGGAACATGAATGCCAACGCACAGATCAACAAACCTAATGTCGTCAACGGCCTTAACGTCGACGACCTGTTCGCCCTGATTGAGGGCGTCAAGAACGATGTTTCGAAAGCCACCACCAGTTGGCGCGTAGCGACGAGCTGGCAGGGGCAGACTCGAACTCGCGCCGAGGTAGAGGGGTTCTCGATCGGCGGGCAGGATGTGCCGCGCCGGTTCACGATCGATATCGATGAGCCCTGCGAACTCGGTGGCTCGAACAAGTTTGCCAATCCTCAGGAGCATCTGATCGCCGCGCTGAATGCCTGTATAACGGTGGGTTACGTGGCGCAATGCGCCGTCCGCGGGATTACGCTCGAGTCCCTGCAGATTGAGACCGAGGGTGAAATCGATCTCAGGGGTTTTCTCGGGATCGACCCGCAAGTGGCAAACGGTTACGAGAGCCTGCGCTACACCGTTCGTATCAAGGGCAGCGGTACCGGCCAGCAATTCGCGGAAGTCCATGACGCGGTAATGGCCACTTCCCCCAACGTCTACAATCTGGCGAACGCCGTCGTTCTGAAATCGACCCTCGTGGTCGGGTGAACTTGGCGATGTGGGCGCGGCGACTCGAATCGTTTCCGTCGCGCCGTCTGTGTGGCTCAAACTCCGTGCAAATTACGATCGAGCTTTCGGATTAAATGTCACCCAATGGCAGCTTTGGCTACTCGTTGGCGCCGTGCGGAACTCATCGTCATGCCGCCGCGTGGGACCGTTTCGTGGCGGGCAATGCATGACTACGTTCGCAGCGTTCTGAAAAAACTGCGAAGTCGTATCTTGCGCATGTCGATTTCTCCCACGATCATTCGTCGTAGTTACAGGAGGCGCTTTTGTCTCCAACACTATTGTCTTCAAAGGAGAAACCCAAATGCGTGTAATGGTCATGGTCAAGGCAACCCCCGAATCCGAAGCCGGGCAAATGCCAAGCATGGAGCTCATCGCGGCGATGAGCAAATATAACGAGGAACTGGTGAAGGCCGGGATCATGCAAGGCGGCGACGGGCTGAAGCCGAGTTCGGCAGGCGTACGCGTGAGGTTTTCAGGGAAGGACCGAACCGTCGTTGACGGCCCATTTGCAGAGACCAAGGAATTGATCGCCGGGTACTGGCTCTGGCAAGTTCAATCGATGGACGAAGCGATTGAATGGGTAAAGCGCTGCCCGAATCCGATGGTGAGTGATTCAGAGATCGAGATTCGGCCTTTCTTTGAGCCTGCGGATTTTGGTGAGGCCTTTACACCTGAGCTTCAAGAGCAGGAAAAGCGTCTACGGCAGCAGATTGACGGGCAGACGCGCTGACAATTTTCACCGCATCAGTCTGCGGGGCGCGCGGAGGCAGCCCCGCCCCGCCTGTCTGAGGTTTGAGTCAGGTGTCCTGGCGCCGTACAGGGACGAGGTGCAACGCGGTTTCATGGCATCATCATGTGCACCTTCACACCACCGCTGGAGCGCACGCCATGGCAACTTACATTGTCTTCACAAAGGAAAGCACGCAGGATCAGGGGGAGCTCGATATCTACCAAAGCAAGGTGGGCGAGACCTTTAAAGGTCATCCCGTCAAGATTCTCGCTGCCTACGGACCTCAGCAGATCCTTGAGGGCGACGGGCCGGAGGGCGTCGTGATCGTGGAGTTTCCGTCGACGGCGGCCGCGCGCGCGTGGTACGACAGCCCGGCGTATCAGGAGGCCGCGCAGCACCGGTTCAAGGGCGCGCGCTATCGCGCCGTTCTCGTCGAAGGCGCGTGACGAACGGCAGCGCATAACTGTTTTGCATATTGTTAGGCCTTCCAGCCAGAGGTAGTCGTGAACAGCGTTTCAATTGAGGTCGTCGCACCGGGCGATGCCGACGTGTTTGTGGCACGTCAACCCGTCATGGATCGGGCTGGTCGCGTTGTCGCATACGAGCTTCTTTTCAGAGACGGTCCCACCGGGGGAGCGCGGATCGGGGACGAACTGCGCTGTACGACGGCGGTGATTGAACGCGCAGTCGGCTCGATCGGTCTCGAACGGCTTGCCGGGAGCAAGGCTTGCTTCCTGAACTGTCCGCATGATTTTCTGTTTTCGGACTACCCGTATGTGCTGCCGGCGTCACGGTTCGTTCTGGAGATTCTTGAGTCTGTCGAGCTGACATCGAACCTCTCGCGACGGTGCAGCGAGTTGCGAGGAGCGGGCTTCCAGATAGCGCTGGACGACGTCAGGAGCATGACTGACGAGATCCGATGGTTTCTTCCTTCCGTCGACATCATCAAAATCGACTGGCCGTTTGTTGAACGTGCGGAGTTGCCAGAACTGGTCAGTCAGTTCAAACGTGCGGGAAAGGTCGTGCTCGCCGAGAAAATCGAAAGTGCAGAGGATGCGGAGTATGCCCGGCAACTGGGTTGTGATCTGCTGCAGGGCTATTATTTCGCCAAGCCGCAGATTCTTTCGGGCAAGCGCGCGATGCCGCCAGTCAAGGCAATTCTTCACGTGTTCGACCTGGTCGGCAGCGACGCGCCGTTGGGTAGTATTGCGCGAGCGCTAAAAGAGACGCCAATGCTGGTTGCCCAACTGTTACGGCTTGCAAACAGCAGCGAGCAGCCCAACGGCAAGACGGAGCCCATTTCATCGCTCAAGCAGGCACTCTCGGTAGCCGGAAGCCGCAGACTTTTGCATTGGTGCGGACTTCTGCTTTACGTCGGCCGGGACGGGCTTCCAGTCGAGGATGATCCGCTTGCGCTGCTTGCGCAACGACGGGCACATTTCATGGAAGAGGCGATCGACGCGATGCCGGATGGATCACGCTCGCTGGCGTCCGCAGGCTATCTGACGGGCATGCTGTCGCTACTACATGTCGCGTATCACATGGAACTGCAGAGCTTCGTTGACGAGCTACCCGTTTCTGATTCCATCCGGCTGGCTATCCTTAACGGCGGTGGCGTACTCGGCGAATTGCTGTCGGTCGCTGCGCTGCTTGAACGGGGCGATGTGGATGCGGCGACGGTGAGACTTCAACGGCAGGCGGTTTCTCCTGCAGAGGTTCGGAAGATCGTCGAGTGCTACTGACGCGATTTGCAGTATCGCGGGTGGTATGACGGCCAGTCTCAGTCGTTCGACGGCGTATCAATGTGGACATTCGATCGCATACAATACGTATACCGTGCATCCGAAGTGAGTGAGACGACGTGACAGCATCTTCCCTGACAACCCCGGAAAAACTGGGGGAACTGGCCTATCAGACTTTGCGGCGAATGATCCTCGACAAGGCATTACGCAGCGGCGGCGCCGTCGTTGAAGGGCGGCTGGCCGAGGAACTCAACATTTCCCGCACGCCCATGCGCGAAGCGTTGCTGCGGCTCGAAGGCGAAGGGCTGTTGACGCGCGCCGGGGCTCGCTCTTATTCGGTGCGCTTCGTCAGCGCGCAGGAATATTTGCAGGCGATGAAGGTTCGCGAGCTGCTCGAAGCGGAGGCCGTCGGCCTTGCCATCGGCAAGATCGACAAGAAACAGATCCAGCAACTGATAAAGAAGATCAAGGCTCTGCGCAGTGGGCAGCAGGAGCAGGAACACTGGCAGATCGACGACCAGGTTCACACGATGATGGCGCATGCAAGCGGCAACGACGTGCTCGCGCGGATGATCGAAGTGGTGCGCACGAACAGCCGGCTGTTTGAACTCACGACACCTTTCAATCGAATCGAGGAGGATCGCGCCGAGCACCTTGCGATCCTCGAAGCGTACGCTGCCGACGACGCAGAAGCTGCACGCGCCGCCGTTCGCACGCACCTGCAGAACTTGCGGCGTTTCGTGCTTAACCGTCTGAGTGGAGGCAGCGGTCCCTGAACCGGATCGGCCCGCTAGCGACTCGCGGCCCCAGCGACTCCATCAGTGGCGCAGGATCTTGCCGACGAATTCACGCGTGCGCGCTTCCTGCGGAGCATCGAAAATCTGCTGCGGCGAGCCTGTTTCGATCACATGGCCACCGGCCATGAACACGACTTTCGACGACACCTCGCGCACGAAGCTCATCTCGTGCGACACGATGAACATGGTGATGCCCTCCAGCGCCAGAGCGCGAATCGTATCGAGCACCTCGGTGACGAGTTCGGGGTCGAGCGCGGCGGTGACTTCATCGAGAAAGAGCACGTTTGGCTTCAACGCCAGTGCGCGGGCGATTGCCACACGTTGCTGCTGACCACCCGACAACTCGTCCGGATACGCTTTCAGCCTGTGTTCCAGGCCCACCCGCGTGAGCAACCGGATGGCATCCTCTTCCACCTGCTTGCGCGGCCAGCCCTTGATCCGGGTAGGCGTGATCATCACGTTGTCCAGCACGGTCATGTTCTGGAACAGGTTGTATTGCTGGAAAACGATCGCGATTTCCGAGCGCAACGACCGCACGGCCGTCTTGTCCGTATAGTTCACGAGATCGCCGTTCAGCCGTACGCTGCCGTGCTCCGGAGGCAACAGTCCCAGTAGAACGCGCAGCAACGTGCTCTTGCCTGACCCGGACGGCCCGATCAGGCTGACGATTTCACCTTTCTCGACTGACAGGTTGATACGTTCAAGGACCGTGTGCGGCCCATACGACGCCTTCAGATCAACGATTTCGAGTTGCGGCAAGTTTCTTCTCCAGGCGCTTACCCAAGCGCGACAACGGATACGACATCACAAAATAAAGCACCAACACCGTTCCGTACACGAGCCACGAGGAAAACCCCTTGTTGGTCAGCACCTTGCCGGCGGACGTCAGTTCCATCACGCCGATCTGCGAGGCGAGCGCCGTGTCCTTGATGAACATGACGAAGAACCCGAACGTGGGCGGCACGATCACGCGCCACGCTTGCGGCACGATGACGAAGCGCAGCGATTCGAAGTACGAGAAATTCAGCGTCTGCGCGGCTTCCCATTGATTTTTATGGACCGATTCGAGTCCGCTTCGAATGATCTCGCCAAGGTAGGCGGACGCGATCAGGCAGACGCTCAGCGAAGCGACGGCAAACGTCGAGAGATTGGCTTTCGACGTTTGGCTCGCGAAGAACACGAGCATCAGCGTGACCAGAAACGGGATGCGGCGAAACAGGAAGCAATAGACAAAGGCGAGGGCGCGCAAAGGCGCCATCGTGCGGGAATGCGTGACGCGGACAATCGCTATGACAAAGCCTGCCAGAAAGCCCGTAAAGCAGCCGGCAGCCGATAGCACGAAGGTTGCGGCGAACCCTTCCACTAGCAACAGCAGATTGTAGAAAGAAAACAGTTGTGCGATTTCGGCGTGTGAGGAAGCGAACATCAGAACACCTTGATTTTGGCGCGGCATACATGGCGCCCGATCATCGCCAGCGCGAACGTCGCGATCAGTGTGACGGCGACATACAGAACGGCGGCCACGCTGAACGCTTCGACCGAAAGGTAGGTTTGTGAACTGAGGTTGTACGTGCGCCCCGTCAGTTCCTCGACGCCGAAGATCGACGCCATCGACGTTCCGAGCGTCATGACGATGAACTGGTTCGACAGCGGTGGGAACATCACCTTCAGTACGTGCGGAAGGATCACATGCCGCACGATCTGCGGCGTGGAGAAGCCGAGTACTTCGGCAGCCTCGATCTCCATTAGCCGGACCGAATTGAACCCGGCGCGCTGGATCTCGCACAGATAGGCGCCCGCATTGAATGTCGCTCCGATCAACACCGCTGTGAACGGTGACAAGGTGACGCCGATCTCAGGCAGCGCGAAGAACAGGAAAAAGATCTGCACGAGTTGCGGCGTATTGGTCGCGAACACCACATAGGCCATCACCACTTTGCGCAAAAGCGCCGGCCCGTAGCGCAACACCGAAGCACAGACGAGGCCGATGATCATGCCGAACCCAAACGCGAGCACGGCGATCTGCAGGCTGAGCCATGCGCCGGCAAGCAGATAAGGCCACTGCTGGAGGATGGGCTCGAAATGTAGGGTCATCGAATAGTGGCTCCCGCCGGATGCGCAGTGCTCGTCCGTTACGGCGACGAACGCTGTCGCCAGTTTCCCTTACTGCGCGGCTGCAACAGGTGTAGGTGAGGCGGTCGGATCGTGCAGCATGGCGCTGCCGAACCACTTCTTCCAGCTTGCGGCGACAAAGCCGTTCTTCTGCAACGCGCCGATTTCCTTGTTCAGACGCTGCGTCAGCGCCACATTGCCCTTTTGCACGCCGATGCAGTCGTAGTCCACTTCGATCGGCGCATCCACCACACGCCATTTCGTCGGATAGTTCTTCGTGTAGCTCAGCATGAAGTCGAGCACGTCGATCAATGCATCGGCGCGCCCTTGAGCGATAGCGCGAACCGCATCCGGATAGTTGTCGAGAATCAGAAGCTGCGCCTTGGGCAGTTTGTCGTGGATCAGCTGGATAGGCGTCGTGCCGCGTACCTGAACGAGGCGTACCGCCGGATCGTTCAACTGGGTCCAGTCTGAATAAGACGTTGCCTGTGTCGTCAGGACGCCTAGCACTTCGGTGTTGACCGGGTCGGTGAAGTCGATCACCTTCAGGCGGTCCGCGTTGCGCGTCATGCCGCCCATTACCGCGTCGATCTTGTCGGTCATCAGAAACGGCACGCGATCGTTCGAGCCAACCGGAACGATTTCGAGCTTCACACCGAGCGAGTCGGCAATCTTCCTGGCAATAGTGACATCGAAGCCGTCGATGGTGTTTTTCGCGTCGTAAATGCCGAGCGGCGGCAGGTTGGGGTTGATGCCGAACACGATCTTCTTCGACGCGATGATTTCGTCGAGCGTGCGAGCACTGGCGTCGAACGCGCCGAGCAACGCGCAGGCGGCAATGCCCACGGCGAGCATGCGGGTGAGGAGGATCGAGGATTTCATGCGGCAACTCCGTAAGAGGTTCGGGGGCGAATGCTGACCGGTCTGGCGCACGGTTCGGACGCTTCCCGGACCGTCTTTATTTTGGCCATTTTGTGTATACGAAACGTATACGATAAGATAAAAACATCGACGAAATTAGTTGTCAAGGGAGCCATGCCCCATGCTGGATGAGAAGACCATGCGCATCTCGAAGGCAGGCGGCGCGGCTACGGTGAGGTTTCTCTTCGACGGTCGGCCGGTGCGGGCGCGCCAAGGCGAAAGCGTGGCGGCAGCGCTGTTCGCCTCGGGTACGAAGACCTTACGGACGAGCCCGCGCAATGGCGCGCCGCGCGGCATGTTCTGTTTGATGGGGTCTTGTCAGGAGTGTCTAGTCGTAGTCGATGGTCGCCGCGCGCTTGCATGCCGGACGACGGTCATTGAAGGAATACGCGTCGACAAAGTACCGGAGATCGGCCTTGATATCTGAGTTCGATGTCCTCGTGCTCGGCGGCGGCCCGGCCGGCGTGAACGCGGCGCTGGCTGCGTCGGCGGCAGGTCTCAGGGTCGCGCTGTTCGATGAGAACCCGGCGGCCGGCGGGCAGGTCTACCGTGCACCGGTCAGCGCCGCTGTTCCGTCGAGTGCGGACCAGCAAGCGGGCGACGCACTACGGCGCGAACTCGCTGAAAGTAAGGTCACCACCTACTTCGATCACGTGGTCTGGGCGGTCACCGCAGACTATCGCGTCGATGCCGCCGGTCCGGCCGGCCCCGTGCATTGCACTGGGCGCGCGCTGATCGTCGCAGCGGGAACCACGGAACGTGTCGTTCCCTTCGAGGGGTGGACCACGCCCGGCGTCATCGGGCTGGCCGCCGCAACGATCCTCCTCAAATCGCAAGCCATCCTGCCGGGCCGCTCGACATTAGTCGCAGGCTGCGGGCCGTTGCTTGCGGCCGTCGCCGCGAAGACGATAGAAAGCGGAGGCAAGGTCGAAGCAATTGCGGATATCGCGGGCCTCGGCGACTGGGCCCGCGCGCTCCCCGCCATGGTGTCGCGCCCCGATCTGATGCGCGAGGGTTCCCGCTGGTGGCGCGAAATTCGCCGCGCAGGCGTGCCGATTCATGCGCGGCACACGATAGTCAAAGTCGAGCCCGCCGGCGATCGGCTGCGCGCGACTCTGGCGCCGTGTGACGCAGCAGGGCGGCCCGTCTCCGGAGAACACCGCAGCGTGGTCGCCGACTGCATCGCGGTCGGTCATGGGCTGACCCCGTCAACCGAAATCACGCGTCTCTTGTGCGCGGAGCACCGGTACTCGCGGCAGGCGGGAGGATGGATCGCCATCACCGACGAGAACTGCCGCACCTCGCGCCCGCGGCTCTACGTGGCGGGCGACGGCGCAGGCATCGCCGGCGCGGCCGCAGCGAGCCATCATGGCACGCTAGCGGGACTCGCCTGCGCCATCGAGCTTGGCGGCACGGACATCGCGGGGCTCCGGTCGCGACTGTCATCCGTGCGTCGGGCGTATCTCAAGGCGGCGCGTTTCGGTCGTTCGATGGCGCAATTGATGGCGCTACGACCCGGCCATACCGATGGTATTGGGCCGCAAACCATCGTCTGTCGATGCGAAGACGTGACGCGCGCCGAGATCGACGCCGCCTGCGACGCCGGCGCGCACGACGTGAACCAGCTCAAGGCCTGGACGCGCTGCGGCATGGGACCGTGCCAGGGTCGCACGTGCGGAGACGTGACGGCGGAACTGCTTGCGGCACGCGCATGCGGCGGCTCGCGCGACCGCGCGGGCTGTTTTTCCGCCCGCACGCCGTTGCGGCCCGTGACGGTTGAAGCGCTGACGGGCGAGTTCAGCTACGACGACATTCCGATCCCGAAGGCTGCGCCGCTATGAGCCAGCCGACGACAACCGCATTCGATGTCGCCGTGCTTGGCGGCGGCGTGATGGGCTGCACCACCGCACTATTTCTGGCGCGAGCCGGCATGCGAGTGGCGGTGATCGAACGCGATGCGCTGTGCCGTGGCGCGTCGGGTGTAAACGCCGGCACGCTGACGCTGCATATGACGCGTGCCGCGCTCGTTCCCTACGCGATGCGCGCGTGGAAAATGTGGATGAACACCGACACGTGGCTAGGCCACGGCGTGCTTGCGACGTCGGCGCCCGGCCTCTCGCTCGCCTTCACCGAATCCGAGAAAGCGCTGCTGCAGCAACGCGCGGCGGCGAGGCGCGAGTACGGCGCGCAGATCGATCTGCTCGACCGGGATGCCGCGCTCGCCGTCGAGCCAGGCCTGAATCCCGCAATGCTGCAAGCCGCGTACTGTGCAACCGATGGCTTCGCGAGCGCCTATCTCACGGGCCGTGCTTTCCATGCGGCATTGCGCGAAGCAGGTGTACACGTTTTCGAGCAGACACCGATCACGCGCATCGAGCGCATCGCTGGGATGTATCAGGTGTACGGCCCGGATGACGCCATCCGTATCGACGCGACGCGTCTGGTGATGGCGGGCGGCGTGTGGCTGGAACCGCTGCTCGCAATGCTCGGCATCCGCATCCCCGTCAAGACGCTCGTCAACCAGTTGATCGTCACCGAGCGCGTGCCGCCCGTGATGAAGTCGGTGCTGAGCATCGCGAACGGGCTGCTGTCGATGAAGCAGTTCGCCAACGGCAGTGTCCTGATAGGCGGTGGCTGGCAAGGCATCGGCGATCGCGAGCGGGGCGGCGTGGAAACCGTGCCGGACAACCTGATCGGCAATCTCCGGCTCGCGCAGCATGTGATCCCCGCGCTCGCCAAAGCGCGCGTGGCCCGCATCTGGCTCGGCCTCGAAGCCGAAACTTCCGACGCCATGCCAATGATCGGTGCGCTCCCCGGTTCCCCCGATGCGTGGGTGATCGGTTGCGTGCATTCCGGTTACACCAGCGGTCCGTACATGGGCAAGCTGCTTGCCCAGGCCATGCTCGGCGAAGAACCCGAGTTGCCCTTGTTCGATCCGGCGCGGCTTGTTGTTCATGACGATGCGCCCGCCCAACTTCATCGGGAAAAGACAGAATGATCCCTACGCATGCCGACCCATTCAACGGCGTCTATGCCGCTACGCTGTGCCCCCTCGACGCGGATGGACGACACCTGGACGAAGCGGCGCTCGAGCGGCATATCGAAGCGGTGGCGAGCGTCGACGGCATTGTCGGGCTTCTGGTGAACGGCCATGCCGGCGAGAACTTCACGCTCTCGGCGGCGGACAAGCGGCGTGTCGTGGAAATTGCGCATGCCGTCTGCGGCGATCGCTCGATCATCGTGGCCGGCGTGAATGCCGAGGACAGCTATGAAGCGCAGGCCCACGCAAACGACGCAAGACAGGCCGGCGCCGACGCCATGCTGCTGTTTCCACCGTTCTCATGGGCGCTGTCGACCGATCTCGACACCGTTCTGACGCATCACCGGATCGCCAACGCCGAGGCCCGCCTGCCCATGATGCTTTACCAGGCCGGCGTCGCCACGGGCGGCATGGCCTACACGCCGCAGATGCTTGCCGCGCTCGTCGGCTTGCCCGAGGTCGTTGCTATCAAGGAAGGCAGTTGGGAGACGGCCGCGTACGAAGCAAACCGCCGGCTCGTTAAATCGATCGCGCCGCATGTTGCCGTGATGGCATCCGGCGACGAACACCTGTTCACCTGCTTTGCGATCGGTACCGAAGGCAGCCTCGTCAGCCTTGCGGCCGTCGTGCCCGAACTGGTCGTGGCGCTGTATCGCGCTGTCGAACACGGTGATCTCGGCCGCGCGCAGCAGCTTCACGAGCGCATCTATCCGCTTGCGAAGGCAATCTACGGAACCGCGCCGGGTTCGTACGCCAATGCGCGCCTGAAAGCTTGCCTGCACTTGCTCGGCCACTTTCCGCATCCGTCGATGCGCCCGCCGATCCCACCGCTTTCCCATGCAGAGTTGATGCGTCTCGAAGACGCGCTCGCCATCGCAACCGACACTCAACGGAGTGATTCATGAGTTCGACCCCAACCCTCATCAAAGGCGGCCGCATCATTACGGCCGTTGACGACTATGTCGCCGACATTCTTGTGGAAGGCGAGCGCATCGTCAGTATCGGACTGAATCTCGACGGGGGACCGGATGCACGGGTGATCGACGCGGCAGGGCTGCTGGTGTTTCCCGGTGGCGTCGATTGCCATACGCACATGGAGAACACCTTCGGGGCCTCGGTGACCTGCGACAACTTTGCGTCGGGCACACGCTCGGCCGCCTTCGGCGGAACGACGACGATCATCGACTTCGCGTTGCAAACGGCCGGCACGAGTCCGCTCGATGCGATCTCGCGGGCGCAATCGAAAGCCGCATCGGCCGCGAGCATCGATTACGGGTTTCATGTGATCGTGACGCAGGTGGACGAGCGCGTGCTCGGCGACATGCAATACGCGATTCGTCACGAAGGTGTCTCGAGCTTCAAGATGTTCATGGCCTATCCCGGTACGGTCATGTCGGACGACGCCGCGATTTTTCAGGCGATGCGGATGGTCGGCCAGCACGGCGGCATGATCGCGTTGCATGCCGAGAACGGCACGGTCATCGACCTGCTGATTCGCGAGGCGCTCGCTCAGGGCCATACCGCGCCGCGTTATCACGCGCTGACGCGGCCCGCGATCATGGAGGGCGAAGCGACGCATCGCGGCATCAAGCTCGCCGAACTCGCCGAAGCGCCGGTTTACTTCGTACACCTTTCGGCGAAAGAGGCACTGAAGCATGTGATCGAAGCGCGCGACCTGGGCATTCCGGTGTTTGCAGAGACTTGTCCACACTATCTGTTCTTCGATGAATCTGCATACGCCGACGACAGCTTCGAGCTCGCACGTTACGTGATGAGCCCGCCACTGCGCTCGAAGGAAGCGCAGAACGCGCTCTGGACCGCGCTCAAGACCGACGATCTGCAACTGATCTCGACCGATCACTGCCCGTATTGCATGAAGGAGGGGCATCGCGGCAACGTCAACCAGAAGCCGCTTGGACGCGACGATTTTTCGAAGATCCCGAATGGCGTGCCTGGCGTTGAAACGCGCATGACGGTGGTCTACGACGGTGGCGTACGCGGCGGCCGCATTTCGCTGAATCGCTTCGTCGAATTGATGTCGACTGCGCCAGCCAAGCTCTTTGGCCTGTTTCCGAAGAAGGGAACGCTTGCGATCGGCAGCGACGCCGACATCGTCCTGTTCGATCCGAACGAGTCGCACATGATCAGCGCAGACACGCAACACGGCGATTGCGACTTTACGTTGTTCGAAGGCCGCGCGGTCACGGGCCGGGTGAAGAAAGTGCTGCTACGGGGGGAGTTGCTGATCGACAACGGCGACTGGGTCGGACGGACCGGTCAGGGACAGTTTGTCGCGCGCGGCGAACTTGGCGGCCACTGGTAGAGCGTCATGCCAATCTATGAATATGCCTGCGACGCATGCGGGACGTTCGATTCCATCCGCCCAGTCGCGAGGCGAGACGAGCGAACGCCGTGCCCGGATTGCGGCCTGCTGTCGCCGCGCATCGCCAGCGGTGCGACGGTGTTGCTGGCGCAGCGCGGCGAGACCATGCCGGCGGAAGAAGGGGCTTATGGCTTCAGGCATCAAGGTGGCTGCGGTTGCTGTCGCTAGGAAGCTGACCCGACTGCGCAAACGACCGCTGCACCTTGATAGCTGCTGTTCAAGCCGCGCATTCCGCGTAGTACCGATTCGGTGCCGGAAAAACGCCGGTCATCACTTCGATCAGGAATGGACCGTTAAGCTGTGATGCATCGCTCAGCGCATCTGCCAGATCATCGAGGTGCTCAACCCTGCGCGACGCGACACCGAGCGAAGCGGCAAAAGCGGCCCAGTCATGACTCGGGAGCTCGCTGAACTGCTCCGGAATGGAACCATTGCTGATCGCGTCGATATGGACCGCGCCGTGCGCAGCATTGTTCAACACGACATAAAGCATTTTTACGCCGTATCGGGCTGCGGTCTGGATCTCCATGCCGTGCATCAGCATGCATCCGTCTCCGGTCACTACGACACACGGGCGCTCCGGAGCCGCAAGCTTGACGCCGATCCCGGCGGCGACGGCCCAACCCATCGGCGCGAGGGAGCTGGATGAAAAGTAGTTGCCAATGCCCGACGAGAGCCAGTAGTGGGCCATGAATATCCGGTGGGCGCCGGAATCCACGACAACGTTTGCGTCTTTCGGCAAGAGTCGACACAGTTGCTTGACGACGTCTCCTGTATAGAGCGGTTGATCGCCATCTGAACCCCGCACGCCGGGTTGCTCGAACTTATAGTCGTACAGGGGAGTTTCGTTGACCTCGGCGACCCATGCTTTTCGTCTTTCCAACACCGTGTGAAAGTCGGCGCTCCGGTTCGTGTCCATCTGGGACAGCAAGCGGAATGTGGCGCCAATCCCGGAGAAAACCCTGCCGCGCGCGACATGCCCGGTCGCGGGTGCGTCGAAGCTGTCGTCGAAAATGATCAGTTCCTTCCAGGCAGCCAGCTTCTCTGTCCAGTTCATGCTGTCGCGCTGATTCAGGTCGCTGCCGAACACGACGAGGACGTCGAGCTCGTCCGAGTTGATGACGCGGACGGCCCGCGAGTGGCCCGAGAATCCGTACACGCCGAGCGAAAGGACATGATCCTCAGGAAACACGCCCTTTCCCGATAGTGTGGTCGCAATAGGAATGCAAAATTTTTCGGCCACGTCGAGCAGGACCTTTGCGGTTTCCGCGTCATTGCCGCGACTGCCGATCAGGAAAGCGACTCTCTTGGATTTGAGCAAATACCTGTTGCACAAGGCATCCAACGCAGCACGGTTCGCGGGGACCTCGCAGGCGTTGAACTCGTCATGATCGTACGGTTGCCGGGATGCGTCGTGGCCGGGTAGAACTTCCTGCCGTTGAACGTCGACAGGGATGCTCACGAAAGACTGCGCTCGACGCATCCAGTTCAACCCGTCTGTCGCGCGACGCATTTCGGCCTGAAGATTGTCTTTGTTCTTCAGTTCAACGACATTTTCGACCAGACTCCTTACCACGCCGCTTTCGAAAATGCCGCTCATCGTAGCGTCCTGGAACGCGCCTTTGCCTTCTGCGCGCGACGAAACCCCTCCGGCAATATAGAGCATGGGAATCCGGTCGGCGTGAGCGGCCGCCATACCGGGCACGAAATTCATGGTGCCTGGTCCGGAAATCCCCACGCACACGCCAAATTTCCGGCTGGCCCGCGCATAACCGTCAGCCATGAAAGCACTGCTGGTCTCATGCGCGCAAACAATTCCGCGAATCGATGGCGACTTGTCGATTGCATCCAGCAGCGGGTAAATCATCTTCCCCGGCACGAGGAAGACGTGGTCGATTTTCGCGACTTCCAACGACTTCACGACCGTTGTCGATACATTGAGGGGAGCGTGTGATTCCATATTTTTTGAGTACGATCCGAGTAGAAACCAATAATCGGATCTCGCTATCCCTCACACGGACGTCGCACGTGGCCCTCGAAAGAGCAACGTGACGAAGCCGGCGGCACAACGCCGGTATGTGGAGACAGCGAGACGGCCCTGAACGCGTTGCACACCGGCTGCAATCGCGTCCCGTGCTGCTTCATCGAGCCCGCCTGAAACGGGCCCGTGTCTCCATCCGTGAGTACTCTTTCCCGGCTACGACGTCGCTCGCATGCACTGCCTCAATGGCTGAGGCGAGCGCTGCGAGGTGTTATCGACCATGCGGCGCGCGTGAATCGCGAACCTCGGTCCGTTCGACTACAGGTTGCCGTCCAGCCTGAATGCGCTGCACCGTTCAGAATGTCTGCCAGTCGGCAGTCTCACTGGCGCTGGTCGCGACCGCAGTGCTTCCGCCACTTGTCAAACGTGGCGTCGCCGTGGGCTTTGTCAACTTTGCAGGGGACGATGCGTGACTTTTCGGCGGCGTCCGATGTGGTTCCTTCCGGGGCGTATTCGCTGGTGACACAGATACGCGCCTGACGTCGATCTTGAAGAAGGCTACCGCTGCACGCAGGCCCTGGGCCTGCTGCGCCATCGACTGGGCCGCCGCCGAAGCTTCTTCCACCAGCGCGGCATTCTGCTGGGTTACCTGGTCCATCTGGTTGACTGCCTGGTTGACCTGCTCGATGCCGGTGCTCTGTTCTTGCGACGCCGATGAGATTTCACCCACGATATCGGTGACACGCTTCACCGACGCGACGATCTCGTTGATCGTGCCGCCCGCCTGCTCGACAAGCGTCGAGCCCACCTCCACCCGGTTGACCGAATCGGCGATCAAGTCCTTGATTTCCTTTGCGGCGCTGGCACTGCGCTGCGCGAGGGCGCGGACTTCACCGGCCACGACAGCGAAGCCCCGACCCTGTTCGCCGGCACGAGCCGCCTCGACCGCTGCGTTGAGCGCGAGGATGTTGGTCTGGAAGGCAATACCCTCGATCACACTGATGATCTCGGACATTTTGGTCGAGCTTGCGGAGATCTCGCGCATCGTTTCGACCACCTGCCCGACGACCTCGCCGCCTTGCTGTGCGATGCCGGAGGCCGTACCGGCGAGCGTTGCTGCCTGCTTCGCGTTGTCCGTGTTGTGGCGGACCGCGGCGGTCAGTTCCTCGATGCTCGAGGCGGTTTCTTCGAGCGATGCTGCCTGCTCCTCGGTGCGGCTCGACAAATCCAGATTCCCTTGTGCGATCTGCGCACTCGCCGTCGCCACCCCTTCGGCGTTCTCGCGGACTTCCGCCACGACTTGCGACAGGGCTTCGCGCATGGCCTTCAGCGATGCCATGAGGCTGTTCGTATCGCCGGGCCGGAGATCGATGCTTACGCTGAGATCGCCGGCTGCCACGCTTCTGGCGAGGTTGGCGGCTGTCGCCGGCTCAGTCCCCAACTGCCGTGTCAGACTGCGCGCCATCCAGACGCCGATTCCCCAACCGATCAACACGGACAAGACCACCAGAACAAGCATCAGATTGCGGCCTTCCTCGTACACCTTGTCGTTAGATCCGGCCGTCGCTTGGGCGTCGCTCTGTTTCACATTAACCAGCGTGCCCATCAGGACCAGGGTCTTGAAACCCTTCTCATGGTATTCGCCCAACAGATAGGCAGTCAGGGCAGCTTGATCCTGTAGCCCGGCGGCGTTAATCCGGCCTTTCATTTCATCGAAGGCCTGTATGTAGTCGTGCCAGCCCTGATCGAGATCGGCGAAGGTCGCTTTCCCTTTGTCGGTGTAGACGAGGGGCTCGGCTTGATTGAGGTGCTCGCGCGCCGAGGCCAAGGCTTTTTCGGCCTGGGCTAGCGAAGCGGTCCGCTGCTCGGCAGTGGAAGCCAGAATGGCGTTGCGTAGATATGTGCCGACTCTCAGCACATCGGCGTTCGCTTGCTGGATCTGGTTAAGCCCCACGAGATCCATTCGATAGGTCGTGTCTGCGTTTGCGCTGATCTGTCCCATGCTGCGGACACCGATCACGCTGACGATGGCACTGATGACTGATACGAGGATAAAGGCGCTGATGAGTTTGGCGCCGAGTTTCATATTGCCGATATTCATAGCTTGCTTCGTCAACGTGAGAAAAATTGGAACAAAGAAATAGATCCAACGACGCTCGCGCGTCGCCGGATAGTCGGCAATGCCGTCCGGGGATGCGGCAGGTGCTCCATGTATTCAGTTAACGGCAGCCACAATACATTCTTCAGACAAATTATCGTTTACGCGTAAATTCGCCGTACTTTTAGGCTTTCAAGTTATTACTTTGTAAGGTGCGGGCGAAGACAAAGGCCGCAGGTCCAGCGGCTGAAAGCGGCAGATGAGGTGACGTTTCGACAACTGGCAGTCCTTTCACCGCGTCTTGATAGACTTGCGCGTACGGAAAGAAATGCGGGGGAAATGCGTGAGTCTTGATGAATACTATAGGCGGCTGAAGTTGCCGGGCACTGCGTCGTCGGCAGACGTCAAGCGCGCGTATCGACGGCTAAGAGCGAAGTACCACCCCGATCGCAACAAGGGGTCCGAATCGACAGTCGAACCGGTGTTCAAGCGCATTCAGGAGGCGTTTGAGATTCTGACCGGCAAGCGTGAACCGCCCGTGTCCAGCCCGGTGGCGGCACCGACTGAGCGCCGCGACAAGCCAGCCCACTCACGCGAACACCGCAGCCCGCCTCCGATGCGCGGCGCGAACTGCCTGATCGAACTCTTCGTGCCGCTCGAAGCCGCGATTCACGGTGGCGAGGTCGAAGCGAGCTATTCGGTGAAGGGGCCGTGTCATCCATGTCAAGAAAGGGGCGCCGAGTGTGCGAGCTGCAACGGCAGCGGTCTGTCGGCCTCGGGCACGCACTGCGTCGCCTGTGGGGGTACCGGTCGCCCGTCAGCGAGTGACCGGTGTCAAGCGTGTCTCGGCACGGGTATCAGAACCGGTCGGAAGTCCGAGGTAGTGAAGGTTCCAGCGGGTGTGTGGGATGGCCAGCGTCTTGTCGTCGAAGGTGGCGGCCATCCCGGGCCGAATGGCGGTCCGCCCGGCGACGCGATCTTCTCGGTCGTGATTGTCTGCAGCGCGGCCTTTCGTCGAGACGGTTTGAATCTGGCCAGCGAGATTCAGGTTGATTTCGTGACCGCCACGCTCGGCGGTAACTTCGAAGCGCAGATTCTGGGCCGTGCGCACCAGATGACGATTCCGCCGAACGCGCAACAGGGCAGCGCGATCCGTCTACGCGGACATGGACTCACGGACCGCAATGGCTCGCGCGGTGACCTGACGCTGCAATTGGTGCTCGCGATGCCGGCAGCGGCTTTACATCTCACCGACGATGAACGACAACGGCTGCGTGAGATGTTTGCGGATGCTGGGCGTCGAGCAATGCAGGCAATTCCTGCGCACTCGCAATCGAGCTGGCGTTTCGCAGCCAGTAATATCTTTGAGCAATCCAATCATGAAACGTAGCTCAAAAGGCGGCCTTGTCTATTCGACCGACGGCGGACAGATGTGTCCCGAATGCAGGCAGGTGATCGCGGAATGTATCTGCAAGACGGTTGCCAAGACATTGCCGACAGGCGATGGCGTGGTGCGAGTGTCACGCGAGACCAAGGGCCGTGGCGGGAAAAGCGTGACGATCGTTAAAGGCTTAGCGCTCGATCCTCTCGCCTTGGCCTCATTAGGCAAGCAATTGCGCACAGCCTGCGGTTCTGGTGGAACGGTCAAGGATGGCGTGATCGAAGTGCAGGGTGACCATTGCGAGCGGGTCATCGAAGCGCTCAAGAAGTACGGCTACAGCGCGAAGCGCGCCGGGGGCTAATCGCTTCAATGAGCGTTAACGCCCCGACGTAGATCGATTCCGCTTCGCTTCGTGCCGATCAACAAAGGTGACTAGACATACCGCGCTTCGTTGAGGTCGGCGATGAGCGTCGGTCCGGTTGGATGCCAGTTCAACCGGGCTTGTGTCTGAACACTCGAGGCCGGCATGTCCAAGCCGACGAACATTGCCATCCATCCAAAATGCGACGCCGCTTCATCCGGGCTGATCGAAACGACGGGCAAGTTCAGACCCCGACCAAGCGCCTCGACGATTTTGCGGCTACTGATCCCTTCTTCGCCGACCGCATGATATCGAGCCCCCTGTTGGCGCTTTTCTACGGCGAGCCGATAGAGACGCGCCACATCGGAGAGATGGCCGGCCGGCCAGCGGTTACGGCCCTCGCCGACGAAGGCGCAGACGCCTTTCTCCCGAGCGATAGCAACGAGCGGCGAGATGAGACCCTGCTTGAACGGGTTGTGAACCTGAGGTAGACGTACCACCGACACGTTGACACCCGCCTCCAGGAGCGCGTTCCCAGCAACCTCAGATGCGATCCGAGGATTTGGATGACCGATATTAAAGACATCCTCGGTCGCCAGTTGACCATGCTCGCCGCTACCCATGCCGGTCCCCGAAGTGATGATGAGAGGGCGGTCTGAGCCGGCGAGCACGGAGCCGAGTGCCGCGATCGCACGCTTGTCCTTTTCGCAGTTCTCCACGAATCTAGAGAAATCGTGATCGAATGCCGTGTGGATGACGGCATCTGCTTTTGCGGCGCCGCTGCGCAGGCTCTCCGGGTCCTCCAGGGTTCCGCGATGCACCTCTGCCCCTGCATCGATAAGTGCTTGCGCTCCCGTATCCGAACGCGTCATGCCGATCACATGATGACCCGCGTTGATGAGTTCGGGAACGATGGCCGCACCGATGAAGCCTGTCGCGCCCGTCAGAAAGATACGCATAGTGAAACCTCCGTGATTGTCACCGCGACTATCTGACCATTTCCGGTTCTGTTGAAGTGGTGACGTCATCCTATGAAAGGAACTAACAGGATCCCGATGTCGGCCGGCCAATCCAACGCTGACGCAATACGTCGATCCGCCCCAACCTCAGCGCCCGGCCTTAAGCTGTGTCCACAGCCTGTTTTCAAGGCGCAGGATATCGGCCGGCAAAGGCAATGACAGCGTGAGCGATTTCATCTTTTCTCCGCGAGGATAAACCGCTTCATTCTCGAGGATCGCCGGCTTCACAAAAGCACGGGCCGAAGCGTTAGCGTTCGGATAGAAAACCTGATTGGTGATCGCCGCGCTAACCTTGGGCTGAAGGATGTAATTGATCCATTGCATCGCAGCTTCCGGGTGTGGCGCATCTTTAGGAACTCCCATCAGATCGAACCACAACACCCCATCGCCCTTGGGAATGACGTAGCGAATCTCATAGGCGCGATGGGCCTCTTCTGCACGCCGCTTCGCGATCCCGACGTCGCCCGACCACGCTAGCGCGATGCAGACATCGTTATTGGCGAGATCGTTGATGTAGCCGGAAGAATTGAACTGGGTGATGTACGGGCGAATCGTTTTGAGCAGCTTGAACACTTCCTGATAATCGGCGGGGTTCTTACTGTTGGGATCCTTATGCAGGTAGATCAACCCAACCGAGAATGCGTCCTCCGCGGAGTCGAGCACGGAAACGCCGCAGGTTTTCAGCTTCGAAACGTATTGCGGATCGAACAGCAGGTCCCAACTATCGTAGGGTGCGTCCTTGCCTAATATCTGCGTCACTTTCGTGACGTTGTAACCGATGCCGTCCGTGCCCCATGACCATGGCACGGTGTATTGATTGCCCGGATCGGCCGACGCAAGCATCTTCATGAGCACGGGATCCAGATTGGCCAGGTTTGGAATCTTGGTCTTGTCGAGTTTCCGATAGACACCTGCTTCGATCTGCTTGCCGGCATAGCTGGATGACGGCACTACAACGTCATAGCCCGATGATCCGCTTAGCAACTTTGCCTGCAAGGTGTCGTCGCCGTCATAGACGTCGTATCGCGTGTGAATGCCGGTTTCCTTTTCGAACCCAGAGACGGTGTCGTCGGCGATATTGTCCGACCAGTTGTAGACATTCAGCTCTTCGGCTTGAGCATGGTTTGCGGTCGCGGCCAGCATCCCCGCAGCTGCGAGGAGTCCAGTGACGACAGTGATGAGATGGCGGGGTGTCATAGCAACCTTTCGGTGTTAATGAAGGAACTCATGCAAGGGGAAGAAGCGTCAGTCAATCAGCGAGCGAGGCGGCGGTCGCGGCGCCAACCAACTTGTTCCAGTGCTTTCAGCAAACGGTCGGCGCCGAGCGCGGGGACATGAACGCCTTGGCCGTCCATATCTTCAGCAGCAACGAGGGCGTTGAGAATGGCTTCTTCTACCGCTTCCGCAGCCGCGACGAATAGCGGAGAAATGAAATCGTGAATGACGCTGCGCACGCTGATGACAGGCTCGATTGCCTTGCCGTAATCCGCCGGCGGTATGCCGCGGTTACCCACCGAGAAGGCAATGAAGATGTCGCCACTGGAGTATTCGGTGCCGCCGCCAACGCGGGCTAATCCGATGCTCGCGCGCCGTGCAATTTGCTCGCACTGATGCGGAAGAAGCGGCGCGTCGGTCGCAAGCGTCACCACGATCGATCCCATTCCGGGGACACCCGCCCGACGTCTGTCGAATGGCGACGGCAGATCTCGCAGCACCTCGCCAACCGGATAGCCGGCCACGCGCAGCGCATCGCGACGACCGTAGTTCGCCTGGACTAGCGCGCCGACAGTCCAGCCACCATCCTCCGCTGCGAGCCTGCGCGAGGCTGTTCCGATGCCACCTTTGAACTCATGACAAATCATGCCGGTACCACCGCCAACCGAGCCCTCGGCCACCGGTCCACTGCGAGCCTGGGTCTGCGCCTCGTGGACATGCGTCGCGGTGACATGCTGCCCCCAGATGTCGTTCAGCACCCCATCGAAAGTTTCCAGCACCACCGGCATGCACCAGTACTGGCTGTCGCCGATCCATGCGCGTTCGGCGGCGACCAATGCATCGCGAACCACGCCGACACTGTGCGTGTTGGTGTAGGCAATAGGTGTGGTCAGCAAGCCTGATTCGCGTATCCATTCCAGGCCGGTGGCATCGCCGTTTCCGTTGAGCACATGACAGCCGGCAAAACACGGGTCGAGCCGTGCCATGCCGGCGCGTGGTTCGATGATCGTCACGCCGGTCCGAATCGAAGCTTCTGCGCGGTTTTCGACCAGGGTACGATGACCGACTCTTACGCCTTGCACGTCGGTGATGCTGTTAAACGGACCGGGCGTGCCGTGGCCAACTCGAACACCGATGTCTCTGATACCCATACTTTTCTCCTGTGTTGCTCGCTGCGAGCAAGCCTGCCGACGCGCATGCGACGGGGTACAGAGATGGTAGGGTGGGGGACGACGCGTGAAAATCAGGCCGAAGGGCTAGAACGATGGGACGAGCTACCCTTTAAGGGGTAGTGGGGGAAACTGACATGCAGCTTGATGTATCGGACGTTGCCTTTCATCAGCGGCTTGGACGTCTGGTCGAAAAGCTCGACGACAAACAGTTCTGGCATGCGCTGATCGACCTGTTGCGCAAAGTGGTCCACATTGACAACTGGGTGGTGGTGATCTTCTGGCCCAACGGGAAACCCCAGTTGATTGCGGAGATCCAGTCGCGCACGCCGAACGCCGAACTGTTCAAGGGGTATTTGAACAGCGTCTATTTGCTGGACCCTTTCTATCAATTCAGCCTGGGCGGGATCAGTCCGGGCGTGTATTGTCTGGACGAAGTCGCGCCCGATCACTTCCGGGAAACTGAATATTTTCGCCGCTATTTTTCGGTGAACGTGCTCGAAGATGAGGTGCAGTTGTTAGCCCCGCTGCCCGCGGGCGGAACGCTGTCTGTATCGATGGGCAGTGAACGCCGCTTTAGCTCGACTGAAATCGGAACCCTCTGTCTTTACGGCGCATGGTTGCTTCCGTTGATGTGCCATGCCTTGGCGGCGCAAACAGCCGTGCTTCCGCCGCCGGTAAGTTCACCCGCGGGAGGTGATCGACGCTTTCACTTCGAACAGGCGTTGCGCAAGCGCTCCAATGCGTCGCTGACCAACCGCGAAATCGAAATCGCACTGATGATTCTTGCCGGTCATTCGACCAAGAATATGGCGAGGCTGCTTGGCGTGTCACCCGCTACCGCCAAAGTTCACCGGCGCAATCTTTACAAGAAGCTGAACATCTCATCTCAGGCGACACTTTTTCTGCTCATCATGGATGAAGAGCCGGAGACCAACTGAGGCGAACCGGTTCTGATGGGTGATCCTAAGGGGATGCCTAGCTTTGAACCGCGCCCTTTGTTCTGTACGCTGTCACCGACAGGCCGTCCGCTGATCAGCCCATTGCAGGAGGATCAGCGTGACCAGACGGGCCGCCAGGCGCTTGAGCGCCGGCGCACCGTTCGCTGGCCGGGGGTCCCACCCACTGAGAAGGAGCCATTCATGGAATCGTCTTCAGGCCAACAACCGGGCGCCCCTGCCGGCCACGTCGCGGAAACCAGCCACGGGTCGATGACCAAACTGGCGCTGGCCGCCATCGGCATCGTGTTCGGCGACATCGGCACCAGCCCGCTCTACACCATGAGCACGGTATTCGACTCGGGTCACGGGCTGGTGCTCAACCGCTTCAATGTGCTGGGCGTGGTGTCGCTCATCATCTGGTCGCTGATCATCGTGGTGTCGCTGAAGTACGTGACGCTGATCATGCGTGCCCACAACCACGGCGAGGGCGGCATTATGGCGCTGCTGGCGCTGGCTTCCAGTTCGGTAATGAACCGGCCCCGCCTGCGCCACGGGCTGCTGCTCGCCGGCGTGTTCGGCGCGGCGCTGTTCTACGGCGACGGCGTCATCACGCCGGCCATCTCGGTGCTCAGCGCGGTGGAAGGGCTGGAAGTGGCGGAGCCGCAACTTAAGCCCTTCGTGGTGTCGATCGCGCTGGTCGTGCTGATCGCCTTGTTCCTGGTGCAGCGGCGCGGCACGGCCGGCATCGGCGCGGTGTTCGGGCCGGTGATGGTGCTGTGGTTCGGCGTGATTGCGGTGTCGGGTCTGCTCACCATCGGCCGCGCGCCGGGCATCCTGGCCGCTTTCAACCCGTTCGTGGGTCTCGAATTCCTGGTGCGCAACGGCTGGCGGGCCTTTGTCTCGCTCGGCGCGGTGGTGCTGGCGCTGACCGGCGCCGAGGCGCTGTATGCCGACATGGGCCACTTCGGCGCGCCGCCGATCCGCCTGTCGTGGTTCGCACTCGTGCTACCCGCGCTGGCGCTCAACTACCTGGGCCAGGGCGCGCTGCTGTTGTCGGACCCCAAGGCCGTGGACAACCCCTTCTTCCACCTCTTCCCGTCGATGGCGCTGTTCCCGATGGTGCTGCTGGCCACGGTGGCGACTGTGATCGCGTCGCAGGCCGTGATCAGCGGCGCGTTTTCCATGACCAAGCAGGCCATGCAACTCGGCTTCATGCCGCGCATGGGCATCGTCTACACCTCCGAACGCGAGGTCGGCCAGATCTACGTGCCCGCCATCAACTGGATGCTGCTGATCGCGGTGGTGGGGGCGGTGCTGGGCTTCGGTTCCTCCACGGCGTTGGGCTCGGCCTACGGTATCGCCGTAACGGGCACCATGATGATCACCACCTTCCTCACGTTCTACGTCGTGCGCTATGCCTGGCACTACAACTGGTTGCTGTGCGTGCTGGCCACCGGCTTCTTCTTCGTCATCGACTTCACGTTCTTCTCGGCCAACCTGCTCAAGTTCGTGGATGGCGGATGGTTCCCGTTGCTGCTGGGCGCCATCATGTTCACCATCATGTCCACCTGGCACCGCGGCCGTGAGCTGATGGTCGAAGAGGCCACCGTCCATGCCGGCGCGCTGCCGCTGGCCAGGTACCTGGACAGCCTGTTCGCGAAGGCAACGATACGCGTGCCCGGCACCGCCGCGTTCCTGACCATCAACCCCAGCACCGTGCCGCACGCGCTGATCAACAACCTGGCGCATAACCACGTGCTGCACGAGCGTGTGCTGTTCGTGCACGTGACCAACCTGGATGTGCCCTATGTGCCGCGCGAGCAGCGCGTGGCGATCACGCCGCTGGGCCACAACTGCCACAGCATCCTCGTGACCTACGGCTTCAAGGACGAGGCCAGCCTGCCGCAAGCGCTGCGCGACTGCGAGCCGAAGGGCCTGGTAGTCGATCCGGCGCAGGTGTCCTATTTCCTCAGTCATGCCACCGTGGTGGCGACCGGAGGCAAGGGCATGCCGGTGTGGCGCGAACGAGTGTTCAGCGTAATGGCGCACAATATCGGTAACCCTGCGGCTTATTTCAAGCTGAGTTCAAACCGGGTGATCGAGCTGGGCTCGCGCGTCGAAATATGAGGTAGAACCCGCAAACATGAAGAGACTTTTCGTTTGCTGCGACGGCACATGGAACTCGGATAGCGACGAGTTTCAGGGGGTGCCTGTTCCAACCAATGTCGTTCGCTTTTTCAACGCGCTGAGTGACCACGGTGACGATGGCGTCGAGCAACTCCGGTACTACCACGTCGGCATTGGCGCTAATGAAGGGCGAGTTCGTCGTATCGTAGACGGTGCGCTGGGATTAGGCCTCTCGCGAGACATTCGAACCGCGTACAAGTGGCTGTCCGACCACTACGAGGAAGGTTCTGAAATCTTTGTCATTGGCTTTTCGCGTGGTGCGTTCACGGCGCGAAGCCTGGTGGGCATGCTCCACCGTTGCGGACTTCCTCGCGAGGCAAGCTGGGCGCTAGTCAAGCAGGCATGGAACCTGTACCGGCTTGATCCAGCAATGCCGGAAAACATCAGCCTGCAGGAACGGTTCTGCATCGAGAATGGCAAGCCGCCTCCCATTCGCTTCCTGGGCGTTTGGGAGACGGTGGGCGCTCTCGGCATTCCTGAAATTGCGAACATGTTCGGCTTCGGGAGACAGCGCCTCGAATTTCATGACACGAGGCTTTCGCCGGAAGTCGAACGCGCGGTGCAAGGCCTCGCCATTGATGAGCAGCGGAACACCTTCTTGCCAACGTTGTGGACGGATGCGGATGGCTGCGACCCGGTGCGCGTGACGCAAGTGTGGTTCCCTGGCGTGCACGCCGACGTTGGGGGCGGCTACAAGGAGACCGGGCTTTCTGATGCCACACTCAAATGGATGATTGCCGAGGCTGCGCAGTGCGGTGCGGTGTTTGAATCGGAGATGTTGGACCAGATAGCCGATGCGGGCCAGTTGTCGGCGGTGCATGGCGTCCTTCACAACTCACTCACAGGCTTTTACAGGAGGATCGGATTTCGTCCCCGGTCCTTTCCCTATCTGGCGAAGGATTCACGAATATGCTCCGAATCTATATCGGATCTGGCATTGGCACGGCAGGCCAGTCCGCCAATCTTTCAGGCTCCCTATCGACCGAATATAGAGCCTGCGGCCGGGGTCCAGGTGCGGGTTTTCGCCAGCACGCTGTGGAACTGGACCGGTATTTTCATGAAGGAAGGGGTGAGCTACCGGTTCAAGGTGCCTGAAGGTCAAACATGGCTGGATGGGGACATCGCATCGGGTGCGGAGGGCACGCCAGGCAACTGGATGCAGCGCCTGTTCGCATGGTCCAAGCGGGTCAGGGGAGCGAACTGGCTCGAACTCTGCGGTGCCATCTCTTACCCAGGGGAGCCGAGCGAAGCAGGCGTGTCACCTCAACCCTTCTACTTCAGAATCGGCAGAGAGATGGAGATCAAGGCTCCTTACTCGGGTTACCTGTATTGCTTTGCCAACGACGCCACCTGGGCGTATTGGAACAATCAAGGCAGTCTGCGGGTTGACATTGCCGAATCAGGCCGCGTGCCGGCTGGCAAAGAGATGGCACACCCGTCTTTTGACGAAGACCTGACTGCGCCGGCAACAGCACCCGGAGGTTCGGGAGCGGGCGAACCGTCCTGAACGGTACCGCGACGGACATTGAGACTTTGTTTCGTGCTCATTGGGGCCGGGTCCGCACTTGTACGGCACCGTACCGACCTCCACCGAGGTTAAGCGCACCGTGGTTGCACGCGCCTTGCGTCTCTCATCCAAAAGCGCTCGAAACACCCTCGCGCAGTATGATTTTCTTTGATCGCTCGCCCGGGCCGCCCCCTCCAGCAAGGAGTGGCCATCATGCTCACAATCCGAAAACACTATTTCTTTCCGCCGCGCTCATGGCGGAGGCAGTCGCTGCTATGCAATGGCGCGGCAAGACAGATCATTTTGCGTGATTTCGGTCCAAGGACTGACCAGGACGTGAAAGAGTCGAAGGCCGCGATGAAGAAGCAGGGCGCCTGAGGTCAGACGCGCAAGCTGGGTTCGAGCTGCAAGCACTCGAAGATAAATAATTAGGATGTCGAACACAAGATGTGCTGGTGTTCGACAGATGCTTGACGTTCCACTACCGGACTCAAGCCCAACCCCATTTAAAGAGAACACAAATCATGGCTTATCAAAGCGTCAACCCTAACACCGGCAAGGTTCTGAAGAGCTTCGAAAAACTGACCGATGAGCAGCTTGAAAAGTCGATCGCCGCTGCCGAGACCTGTTTCCAGACATGGAAGCACACGACCTACGCCCAGCGTGCCGAAATCGTGGATAAGGCCGCAACGCTGATGCGTAAGAACGTCGATGAATTTGCCAAACTGGCGACCCTTGAAATGGGTAAGCGCATCGACGAAGCGCGTGGCGAAGTCAGGTTCAGCGCCGACATCCTTGCTTATTACGCCGAGCACGCGAAAACTTTCCTGGCACCGACCAAACTGAATCCGAAAGTCGGTGAGGCGCACATGGAGAATAGTCCATTCGGCGTGCTCTTCTGCGTGGAGCCGTGGAATTTCCCGTATTACCAGCTTGCACGCGTCGCCGGCCCGCAACTGATGGCGGGTAACGTGCTGGTGGTCAAGCATGCAGGCTGCGTACCGCAATGCGCGATTGCCTTCGAGAAACTCCTGCTCGACGCGGGCGCACCTAAGGGGGCCTACACCAACCTGTTGATCTCGCACGAGCAGTCCGAGCGAATCATCGACGACCCGCGCATCAAGGGTGTGGCATTGACGGGCAGCGTCGAGGCCGGCAGAAGTATTGCGGCGCGAGCGGGGCAGAACCTCAAGAAGACTTCGATGGAGCTAGGCGGCAGCGATGCGTTCATCGTGCTCGACGACGCCGACCTGGAAAAGACCGTTCCGTGGGCTGTATGGGGGCGGATGTATAACGCCGGCCAGACCTGTTGCGCGGCGAAGCGATTCATCGTTCTCGATTCGATTGCCGACAAATTTCTTGCGAAGTTCAAGACCGCGCTCTCCGAATTGAAGGCAGGCGATCCGATGGACGAGAAGACCACGCACGGCCCCTTGTCCACCGAGGCGGCGCTGGTTCAACTGCTCAAGCAGGTCGACGATGCAGTGGCACATGGCGCCACGCTGGTGATGGGCGGCAAACGCATCGACCGACCCGGCTCGTTCATGGAAACGACGATCCTCACGGATATCAAACCGGACAATCCGGCTTTCCGCGACGAATTCTTCGGTCCGGTGGTGTCGTTCTTCCGCGTCAAGGACGAAGCCGCGGCCATCGCGCTAGCCAACGATTCGGACTTCGGCCTCGGTGGTTCGGTCTTCACGAAAGACGAAGCGCGCGGCAAGCGTGTGGCGAGCGGGGTCGAGACCGGGATGATGTTCATCAACAACATCGACTGGTCCGATGCGGAACTGCCGTTTGGCGGCATCAAGGATTCCGGCTACGGCCGTGAGCTCGGCAACATGGGCATCCAGGAGTTCGTCAATACGAAGCTTGTGCGTACCGCCCGCCTCGATGCACCGGCCTGATCTCCACAAGGAAAGCCCGCCATGTATGTCAACGTTGCCGTTCTGACGGAGACCCGGGCCCATGAACGCCGTGTGGCGCTCGTGCCGTCCGTGGTCCAGAAGCTGGTCAAACTGGGTGCCCGGCTGCATATGCAGCCGGGGGCGGGCGCGGCGATTCATCTGGATGACGCCGCGTTCGAGAACGTCGCCTTTATAGCGGATCGCACGGCGCTGGTGAAAGACGCCGATGTCGTGCTTGCCGTTCAGCCGCCCGCGTTCGAGGTGGTCAACGCGATGAAGGAGGGGGCGATCCTCGTTTCGTTCATCTATGCACACAACGAGCCCGCGCTGGTGAAGCGCCTGCTCGACAAGAAGATCACCTGCTTCGCGATGGAGCGGGTGCCACGCATTACACGCGCCCAATCCATGGACGCGTTATCGAGCCAGTCCGCGCTTGCAGGCTACTACGCGGTGCAACTCGGCTCTACCCATCTCGCTCGCGTGGTGCCCAAGATTACCAGCGCGGCAGGCTCGATCGGACCGGCTCACGTTCTGGTAATGGGGCTCGGTGTGGCAGGGCTGGAGGCGATCGCGACGGCGCACCGCCTTGGGGCCGTCGTCGAGGGCTATGACGTGCGGCCGGAAACTGAGGAGCAGGCGCTCTCGCTAGGCGCCACCTTCGTCGATACCGGTATCGATGCGCGCGGTAAAGGCGGCTATGCCCGTGAGCTCAGCGCCGAGGAAAAGACCAGGGTCGCGGACGTGCTGACGAAGCACATCCAGAGCGCCGATCTGATCATCACAACCGCCGCGATTCCCGGTAAGGCCTCGCCCAAACTCATCAGCCACGCACAAGTGGCCGGCATGAAAGCGGGCTCGGTGATCGTCGATCTGTCGGCGGAGGGCGGCGGCAACTGCGAGGACACGCGGCCTGGCGAGACCACCCGGATCGGCAACGTGACGATCGTCGCGCCGCTGAACGTGCCCTCGCTGCTCGGCGAGGACGCGAGCGAACTGTATGCGAAGAATCAGTACAACCTGCTCGCGTTGATCATGAAAAACAACGTCATCGAGATCGACTGGAGCGACGAAGTCCTCGCCAAAACGGTGCTCACCCACGCGGGCGAGAACAAGGCAGAGGCGAGCGACGAGGCGGCCAAGCCTGTTGCCGCCGCGAAGAAGCCCCCCGCGAAAGCCGAACCTGTTACGCCGGCATGAGCGCCGGTATCAGCGCCTGTATTAACACCGGCACGAACACGCTCTGACCAAGGACTAAGTGATGGACTTCCAGATCAGCATTTCCGGCTTCGTCGCGATTTACGTCTTCATGCTGGCTGCTTTCGCCGGCTGGGTGATCATCGGACACGTGCCGGCCATCCTGCATACCCCGTTGATGTCGGGCTCGAATTTCGTACACGGCATTGTCGTGGTGGGCGGCATCTATGCGCTCCTGAACGCGAGTACGGTCCAGGAGCAAGTCATCGGCTTCGTTGCTGTGTTGCTCGGCGCGGGCAATGCCGCAGGCGGTTATGCCGTCACCGATCGCATGCTCGCGATGTTCAAGACCAGCGGCCACCCGTCCGGGCACGGCACGCACGGTGCGAACAGCAAGTCCGGCACCGTGAAGTCCATCCACGCAAAGAAGCATTGAGGACGCCGCCATGTTGACCCTGCTCCCCCAACTCGGCATCGGCGTGGTCGATCTCGCTGCTGCTTTTCTCTTTCTCTACGGCCTGCACCGCATGTCGTCGCCTGTTACGGCGCCTTCGGGCATTTTCGTCGCCGGTATCGGCATGGCCGTGGCCGTGCTCGCGAGCTTCCTGTACGCCTTCGACGTCGGCGCGGCGGCCCGGCCCAACCTGCCGGTCAACCTGGGGCTCGCTGTCGTTGCTTTGGCGCTGGGCGGCGGGTTGGCCTGGTGGGGCGGCCGCAAGGTGGCGATGACCGCCATGCCGCAGATGGTGGCGATTTACAACGGCATGGGTGGCGGCGCGGCCGGCGCGATTGCCGCCGTGGAACTGTTCGGCAACAAGGCGCAGGGTGCGCCCGCGCTCATCATGACCTTGCTAGGCGCGCTGATCGGCGCGGTTTCCCTGTCGGGTTCGCTGATCGCCTGGGCCAAACTCGATGGGGTCATCAACAAGCCCGTACGAGTGAAAGGGCAGCAGGTGTTCAATGGACTGGTGTTGCTGGCAACCTTCGTGGTTGGCGGCTACATCGTCGTCGCAAGCGCGGACAACTCCGCGCTGATATTGACGATGCCGACCTGGATTTATCTGTTCTTCGGTTGTGCGCTGGCGCTCGGCGTTCTGATGACGCTGCCAATCGGCGGTGCCGATATGCCGGTGGTGATTTCGATCTTTAACGCCTTTACCGGCCTCGCGGTCGGCATTGAAGGCTACGTGTTGCAGAACCCCGCACTGATGATCGCCGGCATGGTGGTCGGTGCAGCCGGCATGTTGCTGACACTGCTGATGGCCAAGGCCATGAACCGTTCCGTGAGCAATGTGATCTTCACCAACTTCGGTGAGGTCGCCACGCGCAAGCAGGGCAAGATCAAGGGCAGCCTGAAGCCGACGCAGCCAGGCGACGCCGGCATCGCGATGCGCTATGCGGCCTCGGTGATTATCGTCCCGGGTTACGGTCTCGCGGTCTCGCAGGGGCAAGGCAAGCTGTACGAATTCGTCAAGCTGCTTCAGGCGGGCGGCGTGTCGGTGAAGTTTGCGGTGCACCCGGTGGCTGGCCGCATGCCGGGCCAGATGGACGTGCTGCTGGCCGAAGCTGGCGTGCCCTACGACGCGATCTTCCAACTCGAGGACATCAACGACCAGTTCGCCACTACGGATGTTGCGCTAGTGATCGGCGCCAACGACGTGGTCAACCCGGCCGCGCGCACCGACAAATCGTCGGCCATTTACGGCATGCCGATTCTCAACGCCGATCACGCCAAGCAGGTGTTTGTGATCAAGCGCGGGGAAGGCAAGGGCTACGCCGGCATCGTCAATGAACTCTTTTACGCAGACAACTGCAACATGGTCTATGGCGACGCCCAGACCGTGCTCATCAAGATGAGTGAAGCGGTCAGAGGGCTTGGATTGCCCGCTGTTGCCTAGTGCGCTGAATTCATCGCAACCGAGGAACAAGCCATGACATCGAAAATGCAAGCTGCCGTCGTCGAACAGTTCGGCAAGCCACTGGTGCTAAAGGAACTGGATATTCCCGAGCCCGGTCCAGGCCAGATCCTGGTGAAGACCGAAGCGTGCGGCGTATGCCACACTGATTTGCATGCCGCAAACGGGGACTGGCCGTTAAAGCCCACATTGCCGTTCATACCGGGCCATGAAGGCATCGGCATCGTCGCCGCCCTTGGTGCGGGTGTAACGGCCGTGAAGGAAGGCGACCGGGTCGGCGTACCGTGGCTCTACTCCGCTTGCGGACATTGCGAGTTTTGCCTCGCGGCGCGTGAGCCCGTATGTGCCGAAGCACAGTTTGGCGGTTATACGAAGAACGGTGGATTCGCCGAATACATCGTCGCCGATCCGAACTATGTGGCACATATCCCAGCCCATCTGGCGGCCCGCGACGCGGCGCCCCTCATCTGTGCCGGGATCACCTCGTACAAAGGCATCAAGGAGACTCAGGCGCGCCCAGGTGAATGGGTCGTGGTCTCTGGCGTCGGTGGCCTCGGACACCTCGGCATTCAGTATGCCAAGGCGATGGGCTTGCATGTGTGCGCAGTCGACATCGATGACGGCAAGCTCGCGCATGCCAAACGCCTTGGCGCCGATGCCATGGTCAACGCCAAGGACGGCGATGCGATTGCGGCCGTCAGAAAGGCCACTGGGGGCGGTGCGCATGGCGTACTGATTACGGCGCCGTCGCTGGCCGCATTCAAGCAAGGCGTTGGCATGACGCGCAAATGCGGTACATGTGTGCTGGTTGGGTTGCCGCCGGGCGAGTTTCCGACACCCCTGTTCGACGTCGTGGCGAACTGCATCACGATTCGAGGCTCGTTTGTCGGCAATCGCCGGGACATGGCCGAAGCGCTTGCCTTCGCCGCTGACGGCAAGGTCAAGGCCGATATCGAGTTGCAGCCGCTCTCGGCGATCAACAGCGTGTTCCATCGCCTCGCGCACGGCGATGTCCCGTCGCGCGTGGTGCTCGAGTTCGCCAAGGGTTGAGAGGAGGGCGCTATCGTGGCTGCCGGACCCCGGTCCGGCTCTACGGCCATATAACGCAATCGAACTAAACGGAGCTGACGCCGAATACTCCGGTCGCCAAATCGTGCTCGAAATCGGCGTGCCACGCCGTGCCTTGGCCAGCAGCATAAACACCCGACTTATCATTGCTCCGTCGAGTAACCATGACTTGTCGGCGAACCGGGCCCGCACTAGCACCTGCCGGGTACTGGTCTTCGTCGCGGATGTCGAAATCGATCATATCGAAGCCATGGCTGGCGAAGATTAAAGTCGCATCGACGGCTGGACAGGTCACACCCTACAATCACCCCGTGCACTCGGTCCGTATTCACTGCGCGTTAAGGGGCGTTCATGAGCGACCAATCTTCCGGCCCTGCGTCCGGGCAAGCGGACCGTGTCTCAGCCTGGAGCCTGATCAGACCGTACTGGGTCTCTGAGGAACGCAAGACCGCGTGGAGTCTGCTGATCACGATCATCGTCATGGACCTGGTTCTGGTCGGCATCAACGCCCGCCTGAATACGTGGAACCGTGATTTCTACAACGCACTGGAAGGCAGGAAGGTCCATGAATTCCCGCAATTGATGCTGCTTTTCAGCGCGCTTGCGTTCGCGTTCGTCGCGATCTCCGTCTATAACCGCTATCTGCGCCAGATGCTTGGCTTCCGATGGCGCCAGTGGCTGACCACACGCTATCTGCAGGAATGGCTGGGCGACGGCACCTTCTATCGCATCGAGCGCGACCGCCTCGCCGACAACCCTGATCAGCGGGTCGCTGTCGACCTCGAGTCATTCGCCAACACCACACTTTCGCTCACACTCGATCTGCTCTCGACACTCGAAACACTCGTCTGGTTCTCGATCGTCCTATGGAGCACGGCGGGCGCTCTGGCCGTCATGATTGGCGGCACGCCGGTCCAGATTCCGGGCTACATGCTGTGGGCAGCCATCGTCTATGCGATTGCCGGCTCGCTCCTGACCAACAAGGTCGGGCACCCGCTTGTGTCGATCAACTACCAGTTGCAGCGCGTCGAGGCGGATTTCCGGTTTGGCCTGATCCGTCTGCGCGAAAACGCCGAGCAGATTGCGTTCTACGACGGGATGCGGACCGAGGAATCGACCGCCCAGGACCTGTTCGGCCGGATTCGCGAAAACTGGTGGCGCGTGATGAAGTACACGCGGCGCTACAGCTTCGTGCTTAATTTCTACGCTCAGATCGCCGAAATCTTTCCGATCGTCGTGGCATCGCCCCGTTACTTCGCGGGTGTGTTCAGTTTCGGGACACTGATGCAAATCGCCGACGCATTCAGTTCGGTTAGCGGATCGCTTTCATGGTTCATCAACAATTACGACACGCTCGTCCAATGGCGCGCCACCGTTAATCGTCTGCGCGAGTTCAAGCGCGTCATGCAGCTACCTCATCTGAAGGAGTCTGTGTCGCCCGCCACCGAGCATGGCGGCATCAATCTGCACTACGTCGACGAGAGCCAGCTCGCCACGCACACCCTCACGCTTGCGCTGCCCAACGGCGAGACGCTCGCGAGCGTGCGCGACATTGCGGTCAAGCCAGGTTCGCGCTGGCGCGTGCGTGGGCCTTCCGGCTCAGGCAAGAGCACGCTGTTGCGCGCGCTGGCGGGTCTCTGGCCGTTCGGAAACGGCTCGATTGATGCACCTGTGAACGCGCGCATGATGTTCGTCCCGCAGCAGAGCTACCTGCCGGTTGGCACCCTGAAGGCTGGGCTCACCTATCCAGCAGCGGCCGCCCACTTCGGCGACGAGGAATGTTGCGAGGCGCTGCGTCTGTGCCGGCTCGAAGGCTACGTCGACCGATTGCACGAATCTGACCATTGGTGGCGCATTCTTTCTCCCGGCGAGCAACAGCGGCTAGCAGTCGCTCGTGTGCTGATGCACAAGCCTGACTACGTGTTTCTCGACGAAGCGACGAGTGCGCTCGATACCGAGAACGAAGCGTATCTGTATCGCCTGTTGACCGAGCGATTGCCGAAAGCCGCGATTGTCAGTGTCACGCACCGCGAGTCGCTAGCGGCATTCCACCAGGAGACGCTCGATATTGTGCGCGCGCGCGAGCACACAGTGGCACATACACCGCCGCCGTAGACGTGACTTACGTGACTTGTTGACCGCTACCCTTGCGCAGAACGCCCGGTTTCATCAAGCCACCGAACGATGTTCTGCACCGTATCGCCATAGAAGGTGCGATACAGTTCCTTCGACACATAGCCGATATGAGGCGTCGCGAGTACGTTGGGCAATTCGCGCAGCGGGTGCGGATTCTCGAGCGGTTCGACGTCGTACACGTCCAGCGCAGCGCCGGCAATCTGACCGGTCGTGAGTGCCCGAAGCAGGGCGGCATTGTCGACGATCGCTCCTCTCGACGTATTGATCAGCCGGCTCGTGGGTTTCATCTGCGCGAGTTCCGTCGCGCCGACCAAAGCTCGGGTTCGCTCGCTAAACCGCAAGTGGATCGACAGGAAATCGGAAGTGGAGAACAGCACATCCTTGCTGACTCGCTGCACGCCTTTTTCCGCAGCACGTTCCTCGGTGAGGTTCTCACTCCACGCGATGACGTTCATTCTGAATGCCCGGCCGATGATGCCGACAGCCGAGCCGATATGGCCAAGGCCAAGCAATCCGAGCGTCTTGCCCGCGAGTTGTTCGCCAAGCGAAAGCTGCCAGCCTCCCTGACGCACTGATTGAGTCTCGAGAGGAATGTTGCGGGCCATCGCGAGAATCAGCGCCCACGTCATCTCGATCGTCGGCGTGGACGAATAGCCCGTATGACGAATTTCGATGCGGCGTTCGGCAGCCGCCTCCTGATCGATCGATACATTCCCCGGGCCGGTCGAGGCAATCAGCTTCAGGTTCGGCAGGCTTTCGATGACCACACGGGACAGCGGTGTGCGTTCCCGCATCACGCATACGACGTCGAATGGCTGCAGGCGTTGAATCAGGCTCCCGATATCAGCGACGTGATCGTTGAACACCGTCACATCTGCCAGGTCCTTAAGCGGCGACCAGTCTGCCACGCTCAGCGCGACGTTCTGATAGTCGTCGAGGACGGCGACCTTGATCGGGAGTTTGGGGTTCATGTTGCGCGCTCCATGAGTTGTTGATATTGCTGCTACCCGAATGCTAAGAATCCCGGCCCGTCAGGTAAATCAATAAGTAACGACGCCACCCATCGCGAGCCGCGATGGCTCACCATCGACTGGTGACAGTCCTCATGGCTCGTTATCCCGGTGCTTTTTGAGGTGGTCGACCAGCATGCGTGCAGGCAGCGGCAGCGTCTCAAAGTTGCGAGCGATGATCACCAGCGGCCGCTGCGACCACGGTTCATCAAGCTCAACGACGCGAAACGGCACCGACTGCATATAAGGCGTCACGCTTCCCTTGGGAAGCACGCCAATGCCGAGACCCGCGCTGACCATGTTGCGCACGCCCTCGAAGCTGGTCACTTCGATGCGCACGCGAAGCCGCATGCCGGCACGCTCAGCGGCGGCGCGACACAACTTCGAAATGGACGTGCCGTACGGCATGCTGACGAAGTCGTCCTCCAGAACTTCGGCGAAGGTCACGCTTGCGCGCTCGGCGAGCCGATGATCCGACGGCACGATCACGACCAGCTTATCGACGGTGTATGGACGCCACTGCAGATCGCCGAGGGCATCCTTGGCAGCCGCGCAGATGCCGAGATCGGCGACACCGCTTGCGATTGCCTGGACGACTTCATCGCTCGACTTCTCGGCCATATCGATCCGCACCTTCGGATTGGTGCTCAGGAAGGTGCGCAGCACACCCGGCAGATACTGGACCATGGCCGTAAAGTTCACATAAATCCGGGTATGGCCCCTCAATCCCGCCGAATACTCAGACAATTCATCCGAAATTTGCTGCAGGTGCTCGCTCAGCCGCTTCGCGTGGTGATAGAGCGCCTCGCCCGCCGGCGTAGGTTGCACACCGCGGCTGTGCCGATACAACAGCGGCGTGCCGGCGTCCTCTTCGAGATCCGATACGCGCTTACTGACGGCTGACGCCACGATATGCGTGCGGGCCGCCGCCGCGGCAATGCTGCCCTCCTCAATGACAGCCACAAAAATGCGCAGGGACTCCATGTCGAGGCGCAACGGCCGTTCTGCTGAAACACGCATCCTTACTCCTTCGGGTTGGCTATCCGGTCGCGGGCACCCATCGCGGTTGGCGATGCCTCTATTGAACATTGAGAAGTTTTCAATCCGCCTGCCGACCGGCATCCTGTGTGCCATAGGGCTCAATCCTCGCAGGACGATCGGTTGAGGCGTGCGACCGGGCACTGTGCCTCGCGATTCTATGTCGAGGCGGCGCGGTTGTCCTGGACGCCGGCCCATCAGCCTTTTCAGAAGCACAAGCCGGTGGACGGCCGGCACGCAGGAAAACTCGGTTGAAAACATGAAGGAGACGAAAGATGGAACACAAACAACTGGCCTTGAGCGCGCGAACGCGCTGGTACGAGGGGCTCACGGCAATGCACTGGCGTGTGCTGAAGGCCAGCTTTCTCGGCTGGATTTTCGACGGCTATGAGGCATTGGCACTTGTCGTCGTGCTTGGGCCGATGCTGCATTCGGTGCTGTCGCCGGCACAAGCCGCGTCGCCCACGACATACGCAGGTCTGGTTATCGGCATCACGTTGCTTGGCTGGGGGGCGGGCGGTCTGATCGGCGGGATTCTCGCGGACTATGTTGGACGCAAGCGGATGATGCTCTGGTCAGTCTTCCTCTATGCGGTGTTTTCGGGTTTGACCGCATTCTCGCAAACCTTCTGGGTGTTGTGCGGGCTGCGCTTCCTGACCGGCCTCGCCATGGGCAGCGAATGGAGCACGGGCGTCGCGTTGCTGTCGGAAACCTGGCCTGAGCGGGCGCGTGCGAAAGGGGCGGGTTTCCTGCAATCGGGTTTCGGCTGGGGCACGTTGATCGCGGCGGTCGTTTGGTACGCGCTTTCGTCGGCGCATCCACTCGGCGCCGAAACCTGGCGGCTGATGTTCGTGCTTGGCGCAGTCCCCGCGCTTTTTGTGCTGTACATCCGCCGTGGGGTCAACGAGTCGGAGAAATGGCAACGCGCGGTGCGCGAGAAACGCTGGAGCGCGACGAGCACGACGAACACGCAACCGGTTGCGGGCGACGCGCCTGCATCCGACAAGCGCCCCTTCACGCTCACGCAACTGTTCAGCGAACCCGAAGCGCTGCGCCGCACGCTGCTTCTGCTTGTGCTGTCGATCGTCACGACCGTTGGTTGGTGGGCCATTTCCAGCTGGCTGCCGACTTATACCGTAGCGCTCGCTAAAGCCGAAGGCATCCCCGATGCGTTGTCGTGGGGCTCGAAGATATCGATCGCGTACACCATCGGCGCGATTGCGGCCTACATGATCGCGGGCTTCGTAGTGGATGCAATCGGCCGGCGAGCGTTCCTGTCACTCACTTTCGTCGGTGCGCTGCTCACAACGGTCGTCACGTACAAGCTGACGACGAGCGTCGAAGCGATGATGGTCGTTGCGCCAATCAATGGCTTCTTCACCTTGGGCTGTGCCTATGTCTGGATGGCGATCTACCCATGTGAACTCTTTGGTTCCAGCGTGCGCTCCACCGCGATTAGCTTCGTGTTCAATGCTGCGCGTCTGATCGCGTGGGTGTTCCCGATCATCGCGGGCAGCATGATCAAATCGTTCGGTGGTGTGTCTCAAGCTGCGTTGGCACTCGGCTCTGTGTATCTGATCGGTATCGTGGTTCCGTGGTTTTTGCCGGAGACGCGTGGCACGGGCATGCCGGACTGAGTCAGTTCATAAATTTGGATACCTAATTCTATTTGGAGAGAAAGATGCCTCAAAATTTTCGTATCGGACAGATCGTTCCAAGCTCGAATACGACCATGGAAACGGAAATTCCCGCCATGCTGCGTGCCCGTGAAGCGATCCGTCCCGAGCGGTTCACTTTCCATTCGAGCCGGATGAGAATGCACAAGGTCACGAAGGAAGAACTGGTCGCGATGAACAAGGAAGGTCTGCGCTGCGCGGCGGAACTCGCCGACGCGCGTGTCGATGTCATGAGCACGGCGTGCCTGGTTGCGATCATGGCGATGGGGCCCGGATATCATCGGCAAACCGAACGCGAACTGCTGGAAGTTGCGCGCGCCAATCATTGTCTTGCGCCCGTCATGACCTCCGCGGGCGCGTTGGTAGAAGGTATGAAGATCATGGGCGCCCGCCGGATTTCGCTGATGGCGCCGTACATGCGGCCCTTGACTGACCTTGTCGTCGCTTATATCGAGAACGAAGGCATTGAGGTCATCGATTCCCTCTGCTTCGAGATTCCCGACAACCTTGAAGTAGGTCTGCGCGACCCGATGCAACTGGTCGACGACGTTCGCGGTCTGAACACGGAAGGCGCGGACGTCGTGGTGGCGTCCGCTTGCGTCCAGATGCCTTCATTGCCGGCGATTCAGCGCATTGAAGACATGCTGGGAATCCGCACCGTCTCGACTGCGGTATGCACCGTTCGGCGCATGCTGGATCATCTTAAGCTTGAGCCGATCGTCCCTGGCGCGGGGGCGTTGCTTGCCGGGGTGTGATCGGCTATCGTTGACGCGCAGCCGATTTTTTCGAATGCGGCTTTGTACATTAGCGGAGCTCTGCGCGAAGCTCGTGCACTCCCCGCCCTAAGCGATCACGCAAGAGCGTTCCCAACGTCGCCCCGTCAGCGTAGCCGACCTCGACTGCGATGGCATCGAGGTCAAGGTCGCTGCCGTGGACAAGCGATCTCGCCCGCTCGCCCCGCTGGGTCTTCTGCTCCAGGGCAAGTAAGTGCGGGAGGCGCCATCAATGAACGCGCTCATCGTCATTGCTGGCGCCACCGGCAGTGTCGCGACCAGGCGCTTGCGACCGACAACCGGAAGCTGGAATACGCCGCGCTGCATCTCGGCGAATAAGAAATAGAAAAGACGTCGAACAGTTCGCCTTAAATAGTGGCCGGTTTGACGCCGCGCGTCCGTTCGTCCGATGCCGCCTTGATATCGCCCATAATATCGATCTCACGCTGTACCGCGCGGATGACGTCAGTCACCGCGTTGCCGGTTTTTTCAGTGAACGGCGAATCGCGCGGTATGAGCCAACCCGCATTCCTTTCATCGGGAATATCGCTGGGTGGAGTAACGTATTGGGGACTCAATTTTTCGTCAGGTCAAAATGAGCTTTGAGGCGCTTATGTCTACGGACGCAGACACAATCACGGACGAACTCGTCGCCGGAATCGCAGATCGCATGGTCGAAGAAGGCCGGAAGGTGTCTCCAGTGACCATTTGGCCGGAGATTCCTGGCGGTTCGATCGTTGCCATTGCGGCAGCTTTGCAACGCTGGCGCGAAGCGCGACAGCCCCTCACGCCCCATGTGCAGGTCCAGGCCGGGTTGCCGGAGCATATCGCCGGAACCATGACGAGTGCCGCTGAGCGGCTCTGGATGGCCGCCCAAGGCGAAGCTGACCGGGCGGTCAGTCAGCACCTGAGTGCCGTGAACCAGCACCTCGATGCTGCCCGCACGGAACGGGATGAGGCGCTTGCCGAGTATCAGAAGACAGCGGCGGAAGTCGAAGCCGGGCGTGAGCGGCATAGTGCGCTGGCGAGCGCGCTGAGCATCGCCGAGGATACGTCCACGCGTCTGGCGGCGGAACTCGCGGCCGCTACGGCGCGTGCTGACGCTGGCGAGGCTCGCGCGGAAGAACTGGCACAACGTGTGTCGGTGGAAGAGGCCGCGCTGGAGCACACGAAGGCGGAACTCGACCAGGAGCGTCACGCGCGTGGGGAGTTGGCCGCTGCTGCTTCCAGCCACCACGATCAGATCGCACAAATGAAGCAGGAGCTCGACGAGGCGCGGCAGGAGGTTACCTCGATCGGCTACGACTGTCAGGCGAAGTCGGCCGAAGCGGATAGAGCGTTGGATGAGGCTAGCGAGGCTTCGGCGCGCGCAGAAGCGGCCACGGCGCAGATGAACGAGAGTCTCGCGCGGGTTGCTGGACTCGAGGCTGAGCGGGATGAGGCGCGCTTTGCGCTCGAAGCAGAGCGCCAGACGAGCGCGGCGCGGAGCGAGGAAGCGTTGATTCAGTTTGATGAATTGCAGCGCGTCGGACGGGAACTGGAGGCGGCGCGGGAGCAGGTCAGCGCCATGACTGAGGCGAAGGCGGCTGTGAGCGCTGAGCTGGCTCAGGTTTCGCACGATGCGTCTGTCGCGAGGGACGAACTGGCGCGGGTCTCGCAGGATGCATCTGCCGCGAAGGAGCGGGCAGAGGCCGCCGAGCAGCAAGCGGCGACGTTGCAGCAGCGCCTCGCAGAAGTCGAGCAGGCGAAGTCGTCCGAAGCTGATCGATGGGCGCAGGAATCTGGCGCGGCTTCGTCGCGTGCAGAAGCCGCTACGGCGCAGGCGAACGAGAGCCTCGCGCGGGCCGCCGCGCTGGAGGCTGAACGGGATGAGGCGCATGCCGCGCTTGCAGCAGAGCGTCAGGCGAGCGCAGTGCGGAGCGAGGAAGCGTCGGGTCAGTTCAACGAACTGCAGCGTGTCGGTCGGGAACTCGAGGAGGCGCGAATCGCGCTCGAAGCAGAGCGCCGGACAAGCGAAGCGCGGAGCGGGGAAGCGTCGATTCAGCGCGACGAACTGCAACGCGTCACCCGGGAACTCGAGGCGGCGCGGGAGCAGGTCAGCGCCATGACTGAGGCGAACGCGGCCGCGGCCACTGAACTGGTCCAGGTCTCGCACGACGCGTCTGCCGCGAAGGAGCGGGCAGAGTTCGCGGAACAGCATGCGGTGACGTTGCAGCAGCGTCTCGCAGAAGCCGAGCAGGCGAAGTCTGCCGAAGCGGAACGATGGTCGCAGGAATCCAGTGCGGCTTCATCACGCGCAGAAGCCGCCACGGCACAGGTGAGCGAGAGCCTCGCGCGGGTTGCCGCGATCGAAGCTGAACTCAATGAGGTGCGCACTGCGCTCGCTGCCGAGCGCCAGACAAGCGCGGCGCGGGGCGAGGAAGCGTCGGTCCAGCTCAACGAACTGCAGCGCGTCACTCGGGAACTCGAGGAAGCGCGGATCGCGCTCGAAGCAGAGCGGCGGACAAACGCAGAGCGGAGCGGGGCAGCGTCGATTCAGCACGACGAACTGCAGCGCGTCACCCGGGAACTCGAGGCGGCGCGGGAGCAGGTCAGCGCCATGACTGAGGCGAAAGCGGCCGCGATCGCTGAACTGGCTCAGGTTTCGCAGGATGCGTCTGCCGCGAAGGAGCGGGCAGAGGCCGCCGAACAGCATGCGGCGACATTGGCGCAGCGCCTTGGAGAAGTCGAGAAGGCTCGCGCGGAAGAAGCGCGGCGCAGCCATCAACTTGCCCTTCAGGCGGGCGACTCTGCGAAGGCGGAAGAAGTCGTCGAGTTACAACGGCAGATATCGGCTCAGGCCAAAGCGCATGAGAAGGCCTTTAACGAGCTTCGCACGATTGCTGAACAGTGGGTGGAGCATGCTAAAGACCTGAAGGAACGACTCGCTTCGGCAAACGAAAAGCTATTGTTCATCGACTCACGCAGCACAGGAGAAGTGGCGCTCATCCGGAAGCTCTCGTCTGAGCTTGAGCGGCTTAAACCCGATAGTGAGTTGGTATCCCGTGACACGCAGCAAAAGCTGATCGGGGCGACGATGACCGAGCGACTTTCGCAGAAGGGTTATCGGTATGACCCGACGACGGCGGTTATGTCGAAGGTAGAGCGTTGATTTCCTGCTGGCCATCGACATCGCCGGCCAGCCCACTGAAGAACGCCGGATCCTTTGATCCGGCGTTCTGCGCCGTCGTGCCGGCAAATCACACGGCTTACCACTTATGCCGGAGTCCGACCACCGCTGACACTTGCGACTTGGTGGTGGACGGTGAGAGCGAATAGATCTGCGCGTACTGCGCATCACCCGCCGCTTTCTGATAGATGCCAACCAGAAATAGATCGGTGCGCTTGCTGAGCAGGTAGTCCACGCCGGTATTCACCTGATGCCATTTTGGACTGTTGTTCTGCGGGTGATATTGCCCTGTCGTGAAGATATACGCGGCGCCCAGAATGAGCTGCGGCGTCACGTAGTCGGTCAACGAAACTTCAAAATTCTGCAGCGTCAGGCGCGACGTGTCGAGATAGTCGAATCGCGCGTTGGTATAAAGCAGCGACAGGTTCGCCGGCCCGAACGCGTAAGCGCCGCCCGCTCCAAACATCCTCTGCTTGTTGACGCCCGCTTTGGTCGCCGGATTCGTGATGAACGGTGACGTGAAGCCATAGTCGTTGACCACCGCGCCGTTCGTGTTATTGGCGTCGTTCGGCGTATTGACCTGAAGGAACGCCAGGCCGGCTGATAGCGGCCCGTTGCGATACTGCACCGCGGCGCTATAGGCATTGTTGTCGGAGAAGCCGCCCGCCTTATTCGAGAAACCGTAGAGCCCTTCGAACTGAAGACCTTTGTAGTCGATGCTCTTGTACTGGACCGCGTTATTGATCCGGAACGTGTCGAACACGTTATCACTGTCGCCAATGTGCGCGCCGTACGCCGCGAACTGACAGGCCGACGAGAATACACACAGAGTTACCGCCTCGTCGTATTGACGGCCGAGCGTCACCGTTCCGAGGGTATCCGACGACAAGCCGACAAACGCCTGCCTGCCAAACTCACGGCCTCCCTGGGACAGTGCGCCAGTCGCCAGGCTGTAGCCGCCTTCCAGCGTGAAGATGGCCTTCAGACCTCCACCCAGATCCTCTACGCCCTTCATCCCCCAGCGAGGCGTCTGCATCGGGCCGCTCGCGAATTGCCACGTCGCGTGGCCTTGCTTGTCGGCCCCTTTCTGATTGTTCGCGTAGACGATGCCGGTCGAGATCAGCCCGTACAGGGTCACGCTGCTTTGGGCGGATGCCGTCTGGCAGAGCAGGGCCATTGAAGCGAGAACAAAGATGCGTCGATTCATGATTTCCTTTGAATGGCTTGTTTTGGGAAAGTGAAAGCAAATACTTGAATCTGAATTGTTTTTAGGATCACGAAACAAAGTCATTGCGCAGGGAAGGCTTTGTGTCTCCGATAACCGTCTCAACTTTCTCGGGTGAATGGACAGATCAGCCTGGCGTTCCCGCGCCGTGAAGGTCTGTCGCGACCACTGCCTTTCGGTAATCGACCTGTACGGCGATGCGAATCTGGTGCGATTGCTGGCGATTCTTGCGGAACAAAATTCACGACAGCTAGCACCGAATTTGACCACCAGTGATCGAATTTTTAGCGCATCGAGGGCTTGGAGGTGCGCGAATCGCGCACGCTCGCGTGCAATTTGTCTGATGTTTTACGCAGAATGGGTGAGCTAATTCCGGCATCGCTCATCTTCAAAATTGATGCTTGCGGGGACACTTTTGGCTCTTAATAATCGTTTGGACCGGCAGCACTCAGCGTTAAACGACCGGCCCCTTGTATCCAGGAAGGACCAACGGAGGAGATGATGTCAGTAATCGAAAATGCCGGACGTCGGCGTTTGCTGCGGATGACACTCGCGGCGGGCGGCATGGCTGCAACGGGCGCGCTGCTTTCTGTGCGCGCCTTTGCGGGCGACAGGGCAACCGTCAACATGCAACTGGGCTGGATTCCGGGCGGCAACCAGGTCGGTGAGGTGACGGCGAAGCGGCTCGGCTATTACGAGCAGGAAGGAATCGATTTTCACATCCAGCCGGGTGGCCCGAACATTGACGGCGTCGCGATTGTCGCCTCGGGCCGATCCGAAGCCGGAGAGATTTCGTCGAGCCCGTCGATCATGCTTGCGGTCTCAGAAGGTTTGCCGATCAAATGTATCGCGGTCGGGCTGCAGCAGCATCCTTACAGTTTCTTTTCGCTCAAGAAGAATCCTGTGCGCACGCCGCACGACATGATCGGCAAGCGTATCGGTATCCAGTCGACGGGCATGGTGCTGCTCAAGGCGCTGCTCGCGAAGAACAAGATCCCGGAAAGCCAGGTCAACATCGTGCCGATCGGCGCCGACATGATGCCGCTTCTGAGTGGCCAGGTCGACGCGGTGACCGGCTGGCAAACCAACACCACAGCGCTCAAGGCGCTCGGTGCAGATCGCGTCGACCTGCGGCTGTGGGACACCGGCGTGCGCCTCTACGCGCTGCCGTACTACGCGAACACCGCGACACTCAAGGACCATCCTGACATCGTGACGCGGTTCATGCGCGCAACCGCGCGTGGCTGGCTTTACGCGAATGCGCATCGCGACCAGGCTGTCGATCTGCTCATCAAGGAATATCCGAATCTGAACCACGCCGATGAGCGCGTCGCGATCGATTCGCTGATGGGCTACGCGTTCGATCAGGCCACGCAGACCCAGGGCTGGGGCACGATGGACGCGAAGGTCTGGGAGGAGCAGATCACGATGTACGGTCAACTCGGCCAGTTCCGGGGAAGTCAGCCCAAGGTCGATGACGTGATGACGATGGACGTTCTCAACGCTACCCGTTCCTCTCGCCTCAAGGTGTAATCCATGCATGCTGCCACTATGAATCCGCCACGCGCGGACGGGTCGGGCTCGTCTGCCGGCGCGCTGCGAGACACCAATCTGTCTATCAGTTGCCGCAATATCAATGTGCGCTTTTTCACCGACCGGCGCAGCGTCACCGCGATCGAAGGCTTGAGCCTTGACGTCGCCGCCGGGGAATTCCTCACGCTCCTCGGTCCCTCAGGCTGCGGGAAGTCGACGTTCCTGCGAGTCGTAGCGGACCTCATCAAGCCGAGCCGTGGCGAGATCAGCGTGCTTGGCGCGGCGCCTCGTGTCGCGCGTGAGCATCGGGACATCGGCTTCGTGTTTCAGGACGCGGCGTTGCTGCCGTGGCGCACGGCGATCCAGAACGTGCAGTTGCCGCTCGAAGTCGCGGGTGGCAAGGCGCGTGCAGGCCGGGCGACACCGCGTGAACTGCTCGAACTCGTCGGCCTCAAGGGGCGCGAGGACGCCTACCCGCACGAGATGTCCGGCGGGATGCGCCAGCGTGTCGCGATTGCGCGAGCGCTCGTCAGCGACCCGAAAGTCCTGCTGATGGACGAGCCTTTTGGCGCGCTCGATGAAATCACGCGTGACCGTCTGAACGAAGAATTGCGTCGCGTCTGGAAAGAGATGGGCCTCACGACGCTCTTCGTCACCCACAGCATTTATGAAGCGGCGTTTCTCGGCCAGCGCGTGCTGATGCTGGCCGCCAATCCTGGGCGTGTGAAGGAGATCGTCCCGGTTGGACTGCCGGAAGACCGGACGCTCGATATCCGCGAGACCCGTGAATTCGTCGAACTCGCTGCCTATCTGCGGCGCGTACTGGAGACCTGCTGATGACCACGTCCGAAGTGCAATTGAACCTGTCGTCTCAAGCGGCGGACCCTGAAGCGCAAGCATGGCTTGCGCAACGCCGCCAGCGCCTGTGGCGCGCGCGCCTCCTGCCGGTACTCGGCGTCGCGGGCTTGCTGTTCACGTGGTGGGCGGTGGTGGCGGGCTTTCATGTGAAGCCGTTTATCGCGCCGTCGCCGCTCCTGGTTCTGGAGACGCTGTTCAACAAGAGCGACGTGCTGCTTCAGAACCTCGTGCCGACGGCGATTGAGGCAGTGGGAGGTTTCCTGCTCGGCAACCTGGCGGCGATCCTGATCGCCACCGTTTTCGTGCACAACAAGACGCTGCAGGACATCTTCTATCCGGTCGCGGTGATGATCAACTCGATTCCGGTGGTCGCGAAGGCGCCGATTCTCGTTCTCATCATGGGTAACGGTCTTGAGCCGAAGATCACGATCGCGGCGATCGTCTGTTTCTTCCCGACGCTCGTGAATATGGTTCGCGGGCTGCAAGCGGTGAACCCGCAGGCGATGGAACTGATGCAGATCCTGTCGGCAAGCAAGCGCGAAATCTTCTTCAAGCTGCGCCTCTACGCCTCGCTGCCTTATCTCTTCTCCGCATTGCGCATCGCTGCGTCGATGTCGGTAATTGGCGCGGTGGTCGGCGAATGGATCGGCGCCACGCAAGGTATCGGCGCCATGATCATCCAGGCGACCTACAGCTTCGATTCAGCCCTGCTGTACACGGCAATCATCATGAGCGCTGTGCTGTCCGGCATGTTCTTCCTGGTGATCGCGATTATCGAACGCCTGGTGGTCAGATGGCAGCCCGAAAGCACGCATTGAACCGAACACGAAATACCCGAATTCTCAGAGGAGACAAGTGAACATGATCAGCGATTTGATTCAGGAAAATGCGCGCGACGTGCGCGTTGCGGCCAAGGCAAATGTCGTGGTGGTGGGCGGCGGTCCCGCAGGTCTGTCGGCAGCGATCGGGGCGGCGCGCAACGGCGCCGAAGTGATTCTGCTGGAGCGTTACAACCACCTTGGCGGCCTCGCATCCGGCGGCATGGTGCTGGTGCTCGACGACATGTGGGACAACCACCTGCAGGAAATTTCGGTGCGCGGCGTCTGCATGACCTTCATCGAACGGATGGCGGCGCGCAAGCTGGCGGCGTTCCCGCGCTCGGACGAGTGGGGCGAGGATCCTGCCGCGTATCGCAAGTGGGGGCGTTGGGGCACCTTCGACTTTCACAGCCAGAAGACGCCTCACCCCGTGTGCTTCGCTGCAGCGTTCGATCCGGATGGGATGAAGCGCGTCGCGCTGGAGATGGTGGAATCGCTCGGCATCAAGTTGCGTCTGCATTCATGGTTCTCGCGCGCGCTGGTCGAAGACGGTCAGGTGAAGGGCGTAATCTGCGAGACGAAGAGCGGTCGTGAAGCGATCCTCGCCGACGTGGTGATCGACGCGACGGGTGACCTGGATGTTGCTGCGTCGGCGGGCGTGCCGCATGTCGGCGGCACCTATATCACGACGACGGTATTTCGACTCGGCGGCGTTGATACGGAAGCGGCCGAACGTTTCGAAGCCGAAGAACCCGAGGCATTCGCAGCACTCGATCGCCAGATCAAGCGCATTCTCGGTGGCTCGTGGGGCTACTGGTGGCTGAAGACACCGTTGCCCGGTGTGGTGTGGTGCAACTGCCCGCACATGGCCGGTCTCGATGGCCTCAAGCCCGAAGACCTGACACGTGCGGAAGTACAGGGCCGGAAGCACATTCACGCGGTGGTCGATTTCGTGCGCGAGAAGTTGCCCGGGTTCGAGCAGTGTTACGTGATCGATGTCGCGCCGCAAACCGGCGTGCGCCAGACGCGCCTGCTCGAAGGCGAGTATGTGATGACGAAGGACGACCTCGCGCAGCGTACCCGTTTCGAAGACAGCATCGCGCGTGGCCGTGACTACTACATGCCGTATCGCGTGTTGCTGCCGAAGCAGATCGACAACCTGCTGGTTGCCGGCCGCCACTATTCGGCGACCTCGCAGGCGCAGAAGATGTCGCGCGAAATTCCGCCTTGCATGGCGATGGGCGAAGCCGCCGGTGTGGCTGCCGCGCTCGCGCTCGACGCGGGCGTGCGAGTGCGCGACGTGGACGTGCACTCGCTGCAGAAGACCTTGCGCACACAAGGCGCCGATCCGGGCGACCAGACCGGCCGCAACGCCGACGTCCCATCGCTTGCCGCACACATCGAGAAGCGGGAGGTCGCATGAGCGTCGCCGACAACGTCGCGAAGACAACTGACCTGCCGCTTGCCGGCGTGCGCGTAGTCGATCTCACGCAGGTCATGATGGGTCCGGTCTGCACGCAGATGCTCGCCGATTACGGCGCCGACGTGATCAAGGTCGAGAGAAAGGGCGCGGGCGACTTGAGCCGTTCGACGTTCGAACCGGTGGCCGGTGCGGACAATCCGATCTTCTGCAGTCTGAATCGCAACAAGCGCAGCGTGGCGCTTGACCTGCGCGACGCGCAGCAACTGGCTGATCTGAAGGCGCTGATCGCGGATGCGGACGTGGTCGTCAGCAATTTCCGCGCGGGCGTGATGGACCGTATGGGCGTCGGCTACGAAGACTGCCGCCGATTGAATCCGCGGATCATCTACGCGGTGGGCACGGGCTTCGGCGAAACCGGACCGTATGCGCACAAGGGTGGCCAGGACGTGCTCGCCCAGGCGATGAGCGGTGTGATGGCGCGCCGCGCTGATGAGTCGCTGCCGATTTCCGTGTACCCGACAGCACTCGCCGATTATTCGGCCGGCATGCACATGGTGCAGGGCATCCTGCTCGCGTTGCTGCACCGTGAACGCACGGGCGAGGGGCAGAAGGTCAACGTGTCGCTGTACAACTCGATGCTCGCGATGCAGATGCAGGAAGCCGCCATGATCATGATGGCCGACTCGGAAGTGAACTGGGCCGCGATGCCGCTCTCGGGTGTCTTCGATACCCAGGATGGTGCGCTGGTGCTCGTGGGTGCGTTCAAGGCGAATCCGCTGCGCGACATCTGCGCCGCGCTGGATATCGACGACCTGTCGCTCGACGCGCGCTTTTGCAATCTCAACCAGCAGTTCGTTCACAAGACCGAATTGCAGCGGATTTTCCGGGAGCGCTTTGCAAGCAACACGCGCGACTTCTGGCTCGCACGCCTCGAAGATCAGGACCTGCTGTGTGCACCGGTGCGCGATCTGCGTGAAGCGCTGGTCGATCCTCAGACGCTGCATAACCGGCTGATTCTGGAGGGCGAGGGCGAAGGCCAGCCGGTGCGCTTCATCGGCAGCCCGATCGAGCTTTCGCTCGCGCCGGTTGGCTTGCGGCGTGGGCCGCCGCGCCTCGGCCAGCATACCGAAGAGGTCCTGCAACAATTGCGCGGCAAGGTCGCCACGGAGGCTGTATGAGCGTACGTCTTGTCATCGACCAGCACGTTGCCACGGTGACGCTGGCGCGGCCGGAAGCGCTCAACGCCGTGGACCTCGCCACCGAAGCCGAACTGCAACGCGTGTGGAACGAGCTCGAACGGAACCGCGATGTGCGGGTCGTGGTTCTGACGGGCGAAGGCGAGCGCGCGTTCTGCGTCGGCGCGGACCTGAAGAATCCGTCGGTGAGCGGCCTTGAGTACTGGGCGGCGCCGCGTCCAGGCGGCTTTGGTGGCATTGCGCTTCGTGAGACGCTGAACGTGCCGGTTATCGCGCGGGTCAACGGTTATGCGCTGGGTGGCGGCTTCGAAATGGTGCTGGGTTGCGATCTGGTGGTCGCGTGTGACGAGGCGAGCTTCGGGCTGCCCGAGGCGCTCGTCGGGCGCATGCCGCTTGACGGCGGCATGACCCTGCTGCAACGCCAGATCCCGTACCGCCAGGCGATGGCGATGCTGATGACCGGCCGCCGCGTTTCGGCACGCGAGGGACTCGAGATGGGCCTCGTCAACGAAGTCGTGCCGCGTGCCGAACTGGACGCCGCCGTCGAGCGCTGGGTTCAGGCGCTGCTCGCGTGCGCCCCGCTGTCGCTGCAGGCGATCAAGCAGGTGGTCAAACGCACCTCCACACTCTCGCCTGCGGACGCCCAGGCACTGCGACTGCCCGCCTTGGTGGCCGCGTTGCAATCCGAGGACGCGAATGAAGGCGTGCGCGCGTTCCAGGAGAAGCGCAAACCGGTCTGGAGTGGACGCTGATGGCCTACGTCATCACTTCGCCGTGCATCGACGTCAAAGACGGGGCGTGCGTGCAATGCTGTCCGGTCGACTGTATCTACGAAGGTGGGCGCACGCTCTACATCCACCCTGAGGAGTGCATCAACTGTGGGGTGTGTGTATCGGTGTGCCCGACCGAAGCGATCTTTCACGATGAAGAACTCCCGCAATCGGAGGCCATCTTCGCCGCCGTGAACCGGGATTTCTTCGGGCCGGAAGCGAGTGCGCTCGGTTCCCCGGGTGGCGCATGTGACGTGGGCAAGGTAGCCTGCGATCATCCCGTGGTCGCCGCCTGGACGGTGCGGCCGATGAACTGAGAAAACACGATGCATGCGAATGTCCTGAAGTATTTTGTCGAAGTGGCTCGGTGCAGTTCGATCCGCAAGGCCGCGCAGAACCTCTATGTCGCGTCGAGCGCGGTCAACCGGCAGATCCTGAAGCTCGAAGCCGAGATGGGGACCGAACTGTTCGACCGACTGCCGAACGGCATCCGGCTGAACGCGGCCGGCGAGCGCATGCTGCAACACATTCGCGCGACGCTGAACGACTTCCACTTGATGCGCAGCGAACTTGATGACCTGAAGGGCGAGCGCAAGGGGCACGTCTCGGTCGTGGCAATGGATTCGCTGTTCGTCGATTTTCTGCCGGCGACCGTCGAGGAGTTTTCGGACGCCTATCCGGCTGTCACTTATTCGATCGCCGCGGTGCCGCCGCACGACGTACCGACGCGACTCGTGAGTGGCGAGTATGACGTCGGCATTACGTACATTACGAAGCTGCCCGCCGGCCTCGATGTCGTGACCGAGGTATCGTTGCCGCCGGGTGTGGTGATGGCGTCATCGCATCCGCTGGCGAAGACGGAGCGCATCAGCTTCGACGAATGCCGTAATCACGCGTTTCTGCGGCTCGAAGGACGATCGCCGATCCAGGGCGTCGTCACGACCGACTTTCCCGAGTACTGGGAGTCGCTGCAGCCGAGCGTCACCTGTAACTCGACGACGCTGCTCAAGCGGCTGATTGCGTCAGGGCGGGGTATTTCATTTTTTTCCAAACTGGCTTTCCTCGACGAACTGGCGCGCGGTGACGTGGTATGGAGACCGCTCGACGACGTGAACGTGAACGCACTCACCGTCGGCGTCATCACACCCAATCAGCGTGCGTTACCTCACGTGACGCTGGAGTTCGTCGAACGTATCGTGCGGCGCCTGAGGCATGTGGAATTGGCGTTGCGCGACGCGTGATCTTCAACTAACAGGAACATAACGTGGTCACATCAGGCTATACAGATACCCGTCTTCTGATCAACGGCGAGTGGTGCGACGCCGCCAGCGGCAAAACTCTCGACGTCATCAACCCCGCTACCGGCAAGGCCATCGGCAAGGTGGCTCACGCCGGCATCCCTGATCTGGATCGCGCGCTGGCCGCCGCGCAGCGCGGCTTCGAAGCCTGGCGCAAGATTCCGGCCAACG